>JBEUIR010000104.1:0-7468 GCA_040415395.1 Candidatus Thiothrix namsaraevi | reverse complement strand
TGTCGGGTCAAGCACCAACGCCCGCCCAATCGCCAACTGCTGTTGCTGACCGCCGGACAAATCGCCGCCACGCCGCCCCAGCATTGCCTTCAACACCGGGAACAGCTCGAAAATAAACGGCGGAATACTGCGCACTTTATCGCGCCGCGCTGGCAAACCGATCAACAAATTCTCCTCCACCGTCAGCAACGGGAAAATCTGCCGCCCTTGTGGCACGTAACCAATGCCAAGGTTGGCACGCTTTTCCGCATCCACCCCCAGCAGGTTTTGCCCCTGATACTGAATTACGCCATCCCGCGCCTTGATCAAGCCCATGATGCACTGGAGCAAGGTGGTCTTGCCCACGCCATTGCGCCCCATCAGCACCGTGCATTGTCCCTCTGGAACGTGCATTTCCAAATCCCACAGCGTGTGGCTTTCGCCGTAATACTGGTTGAGTTGTTCGACCTTGAGCATTTATTCCCCCAGATACACTTCGATCACGCGCTGATCGTTTTGCACTTCATCCATTGTGCCTTCAGCCAAGACGCTGCCTTGATGTAGCACCGTGACTTTATTGGCGATGGAACGCACGAAATCCATGTCATGTTCCACCACCACTACCGAATGCTTGCCCGCGAGTGAGGTGAGCAATTCGGCAGTCCGCTCCATTTCCTGATGCGTCATCCCCGCAACGGGTTCGTCAACCAGCAGCAAATACGGTTTTTGCACCAGCAACATACCGATTTCCAACCATTGCTTTTGCCCGTGCGATAACGCGCCTGCTTGCTGATGGTAATGGTCGATCAAGCCAATGGTGTGCAAGGTTTCATCAATCAGGGCGTGCTGTTCGCCGCTCAAACGGGCGCGGAGGCTGTACCACACGCTTTTATTGCCGTGCATCGCCAGCTCCAAATTTTCGGCAACGCTGTGCGACTCGAACACGGTGGGTTTCTGGAATTTGCGCCCGATACCCGCATTGGCGATTTCAGGTTCGGAGAGTTTCAGCAAATCCACGGTTTGCCCGAACCATGCCTGCCCGCTGTCGGGACGGGTTTTGCCGGTGATAATGTCCATCATGGTGGTTTTGCCCGCACCGTTGGGGCCGATGATGCAACGCAATTCGCCGGAGTCGATGTACAGCGTCAAATTGTTAATCGCCTTGAAACCGTCGAAGCTGACGTTCAAATCTTCCAGATACAGAATCGCCTTGTGGCTGGCATCCGGTTGCCCCGCTTCCGGTTGGCGTAAATGTGCGCCTTCGCTCATGTTTGCGCCCTCCTGCTAAACTTGTGCCACCAGCGGTTTTCCTTGAGGTTTTTCACCAGCCCTGCCAAGCCTTGCGGCAAATACAGCGTAACCAGCACGAATAACGCGCCCAACATGAAAATCCACGATTCCGGCATCAATCCGGTGAACACGGTTTTGGCGTAATTGACCAGAATCGCGCCCAGCACCGCGCCGTAGAGCGTGGCACGCCCGCCAATCGCCACCCAGATCACGATTTCAATCGAGTTGAGCGGGGAAAATTCGCCGGGGTTAATAATGCCGACTTGCGGCACGTACAACGCCCCCGCTATCCCTGCCAGCATCGCCGACACGGTAAACACCCACACCTTGTAATGCTCGACGCGATAGCCCACAAAACGGGTACGGCTTTCGGCATCCCGAATCGCCACCACCACACGCCCCAGCTTGGAATTGATAATGTAACGGCACAGCAAATACCCGCCCGCCAACGCCAAGCCTGACAACACAAACAGCGTCATGCGCGTGCCGTCGGCTTGCAGACTGAAGCCCAAAATATCCTTGAAATCGGTCAAGCCATTATTGCCGCCAAAGCCCATTTCATTACGGAAAAACGCCAGCAATAGCGCGTAAGTCAGGGCTTGGGTAATGATCGACAAATACACCCCCGTCACCCGTGAGCGAAACGCCAACCAGCCAAACACAAACGCCAGCAGCCCCGGCACGAGCAACACCATCAGCATCGCAAACCAGAACATATCAAAGCCGTACCAGAACCAGGGCAGCTCTTTCCAGTTCAAAAACACCATGAAATCCGGCAATTCCGGGTTGCCATACACCCCACGATCCCCGATTTGGCGCATTAAATACATGCCCATCGCGTAACCACCGAGCGCAAAGAATGCCCCGTGTCCAAGGCTGAGGATTCCCAAATACCCCCACACCAAATCCACCGCTACCGCCAGCAGAGCGTAAGTCAAATACTTACCCAGCAAGGTGACGAGGTAAGTTGGCATGTGCAGCGGGCTGCCCGCAGGCACGAGCAAATTCAAGACAGGGACAAGCACCAACACCAGCGCGAGTACCGCCAGCATGATTTGCCCACCCCGATCATTTTGCAGAATACGTGTGATGAACATAACTTAATCCCCCGCTGCCCGACCTTTTTGCGGGAATAGCCCACGCGGTCGTTTCTGGATGAACAAAATAATGAACACCAGCACCAGAATCTTTGCCAATACCGCACCTGCCCACGGTTCCAGCACCTTGTTGACCACGCCCAGCGATAAACCTGCCACTAGCGTTCCCCACAAATTGCCGACCCCGCCGAACACCACCACCATGAATGAATCAATGATATAAGCCTGCCCCAGATTCGGCCCCACGTTGGTCAACTGACTGAGCGCAACACCTGCAACACCGGCAACGCCCGAACCCAGCCCGAAAGTGAGCGCATCAACCCGCGCCGAACGCACCCCCATTGCCCGCGCCATTGCCCGATTCTGTGACACTGCCCGCACCTGCAACCCCAGATTGGTCTTGCGCAATACAAAATACAGCAGTGCAAACACCATCAGGCAAAACAGCACGATGTAGAGGCGGTTGTACGTCAACGACAATACGCTATTGATTTCCAGCGAACCCGACATCCACGACGGATTGGAAACCGGCACGTTCTGCGGCGAAATCACCGTGCGCACCAGTTGTTGCAGAATCAGGCTAATCCCAAACGTTGCCAGCAAGGTTTCCAGCGGTCGCCCGTACAAATGGCGGATCACGGTACGTTCGATCAAAATCCCCATTAACCCCGACACAATAAACGCCGCAGGCACTGCCACAAACAGCGAGTAATCAATAAAGTTGGGCATGAGTTGCTGCACAATGTAAGTGGTATACGCCCCCAACATGATCAATTCGCCGTGCGCCATATTGATCACGCCCATCACCCCAAAGGTAATCGCCAGACCAATCGCTGCCAGCACCAGCACCGAACCCAAGCTCAAACCAAAAAACAGCGTTTCGACATGACCGTACAACGCGGCGGTGTCTTCAATGGTTTTCAACGCCGCCTGCGCGGCTTTGGCAACCTCGGCATCAATATCTGTCGTCATGGTGGTCAAGCGGTTGCGCACACCGGGGTGTAAATTACCTGCCAATGATTCAATCGCCGTTAGCCGTACCGCTTTATCGGCAGCATTCAAATCCGCCATTGCCAAGCCGAGTGACAAGGCTTCTTTGACGGCAGAATCCGTTTCTTTTTCCAGCAAGTCGCGTAATTGTCCTGCCATTTCCGGTGTCACGGTTTCCAGCAAACCATTGGCGGAGGTGAGGCGTACTGCGGCATCGGGGTGGCTTAAACTGAGTTGTCCAATTGCGCCGCGCACGTATTTGCGCAAACTGTTATTGGTGGGAATTTTGCGCAATTCATCGCCCGTATTGCCATCCTTGGCGATGACCAGCGTTCCTTGTGCTTTGTCTTGATAGAGCTTGCCATCCAGCAAGGCTTGCAAATACGGCACTGCTTCTGGGTCGCCGCTGGCAGCCAGTAAATCAACTGCCTCGCGGGTTTTGTCAAAAGAAGCTTCCTGAAATAAGGGAGCGGCTTGGGTGAGGGTCGCACTTTGCTGTTCAGCCTGTAGCGGTGAGCAAACCCACAGCAACACACTCAATAGCAACAGACGGGTGAAGTCAGTCGTTTTCAGCATACTATTTCCTGAATACCGAGAAAGAATCCCCTCTCTTCTTCCTTGCTCCCTTCACCCCTTGCGGAGGAAGGGCTGGGGATGGGGGTATTTATTCGTATTTCTGCCCGGAACACTTTTTGGTTTCGGTATTGAAGTTGCCGCACGGTTTGCCGTCGGTTTCTTTACCTGTCCAGTCAGCGACGATAGGTTTGGAATCCGGCAGGAAGTCAGACCATGCATCGCCCGCGACTTCTGGGGTTTTGGAAACGACTTCAAACTGACCGTTTTCTTGAATTTCACCGATTAATACCGGCTTGGTCAGGTGATGATTCGGTAACATTTTGGCGATGCCGCCAGTGAGGTTTGGCACTTCCTGACCAATCATCGCTTCAGCTACTTTGTCGGTGTCGGTGGATTTGGCTTGTTCAACCGCTTTTACCCACATATTGAAGCCGATCACGTGCGCTTCCATTGGGTCGTTGGTCACGCGCTTGTCGTTCTTGGTAAACGCCTGCCACTTCTTGATGAATTCCTTGTTTTCTGGGGTATCCACGCTCATGAAGTAGTTCCATGCCGCCAAGTGACCGACCAGTGGCTTGGTGTCGATGCCGGAAAGTTCCTCCTCACCGACCGAGAAGGCGACCACAGGGATGTCTTCGGCGGAAATGCCCTGGTTGCCCAGTTCCTTGTAGAACGGTACGTTAGCATCGCCGTTGATGGTGGAAACCACGGCGGTTTTCTTGCCCTCAGAACCGAACTTCTTGATGTCAGCGACGATGGACTGCCAGTCAGAATGCCCAAACGGGGTGTAGTTGATCATGATGTCTTTTTCGTCGACACCTTTGGATTTCAAATACGCTTCCAGAATCTTGTTGGTGGTGCGCGGGTAAACATAGTCCGTCCCTGCCAATACCCAGCGTTTCACTTCGCCTTCTTTCATCAGGTAATCAACGGCGGGAATGGCTTGCTGGTTCGGTGCTGCCCCGGTGTAGAACACGTTTTTGGAAGATTCTTCACCTTCGTATTGCACGGGGTAGAACAGCAGGCTGTTTTTCTCTTCAAACACTGGCAGCACGGATTTGCGGGAAACCGATGTCCAGCAACCGAAGGTCGCGGCAACTTTGTCTTTCTCGATCAGGTCACGGGCTTTTTCCGCAAACAAAGGCCAGTTGGAAGCAGGGTCAACCACCACAGCTTCGAGCTGCTTGCCCAGTACGCCGCCTTTTTTGTTTTGCTCATCAATCAACATCAGCATGGTGTCTTTCAGCGTGGTTTCGCTGATCGCCATTGTGCCGGAGAGGGAATGCAATACGCCGACCTTGATGGTGTCATCGGCAGCCATTGCCAAGCTGGATAGCCCCAGCGCCCCCGCCATACTCACAACCAACACAGTTTGTTTGAAAACGTTTTTAAGAAACATTGGGTCACTCCTGAATGATGAATGAAAGGTCTACTCTGTTCAGGACTAAGCACAAAGCGTGCCAATGTATTTGGCTGTGGTAATTACGCACCAAACTGATGCAATAAAACAACATTTGCACCATTAATGACGTTTGCGAAAACGACGGGCATAAAAAAGGGATGCCGTAGCATCCCCTTTGCCAGCCCTTAAGTGAAAATTATTTAGTCAATGGTATGTTATAGCTGACTAAGAATTTGGGATTATCATCCACTTTTTCATTATCAACTACGAACTGGCTGACCGCGAAGCTCAAATTGTCATTGTATTGATAGCCCAGTTGGATGTGACCAGGGCTGGCGCCCTCGTCATACATGTGCTGCCCGTACATGGCGGAGTATTTGTCTTTGGTGTATTTCGCGGTGACATAGCGGTATTCATTGGCATCGTCACCTTCCAGTGCTTCATACAACGTTACGTTTGCAGGGCCTGCGCCAACGGAAATCACTGCATCCACCAGATCACCCGCGCCGATATTGCCTTTGTCAGCATCCGGGTAAACATAAGTCCAGAGACTCGCATCGACATCCAACGCGCCGACTTTACCGCCCCAACCTGCATACAAGTCATACTCTGTGCCTAAGGTAGCGTCCCCAGAAGAACCCCAAATGCCTGCATACGCACCCGAACCGTGTTTCACCTTCAGATCACCGGAGACAGCCGCATCACCATTGCCCAAATCAAAACCACGCCACAAATACATATTAGCGACCCCGGCAGAAGCCGAGACTTCTGTGCCACCGCCTGCATGAGCAGCGGGTGCAGCCAACACAGCCGCAGACAACATCACCAGAAGACCACTAGCAAGCGTTTTTTTAGTATGCATACAACACCTCGAACGTCATTATAGATAAAAAATCAGCCATATCGCCTTAAGAGCAATATAACCTCGGCGAGTAGCTTCAAAGCAATATCTATGCCAGCATTGAGTATCGTCGCTATTCAGCATCAGATATGTGCAAACCAAGCGCATCTCGCACCATTTAAAGGCAATATACCTTATGCTACCTTTATGCCCGTTTTAACAGCCGCAATTCAAGCAATTTCTAGGTGAATGGTAGCCAATCACTTGCTTTATTGAGCAGATTGGATTATTGCTTTGTGCATTCACGATCAGCACAGCGAGAAATTTGCTTCATGCCCCCGGAACATGCCCTTGTCGTCAGTAACATCAAAAAACGCTTCGGTGATTTAGCCGTCCTCAATGGCATCTCGCTCACCGCCCACAAAGGCGATGTGATTTCCCTGTTAGGCTCAAGCGGTTCAGGCAAAAGCACCTTGCTACGCTGCATCAATCTGCTGGAAACCCCCGATGAAGGCGAGGTCTACGTGACCGGCGAACGCATTGAAATGACTCGCGACCGCCAGGGCAAAACCATTCCCAAAAGCCAAAAACAAGTCGATCACATTCGTACTCGCTTGGGCATGGTATTCCAAGGCTTCAATCTGTGGGGACACCGCACCATTTTGGAAAACATTATCGAAGCGCCCGTGCATGTCCTCGGCATTCCCAAAGCCGAAGCCAAAGAATACGCGCTGGAATTGCTGCATAAAGTGGGAATTGCCGCCAAAGCCGACAGTTACCCCGACCACCTTTCCGGCGGGCAACAACAGCGCGTGGCGATTGCGCGCGCCTTGGCGATGAAACCGGCGGTAATGCTGTTTGACGAACCCACGTCCGCGCTTGACCCTGAACTGGTCGGCGAAGTATTGCGCGTTATGCGCCAACTCGCTGACGAAGGCATGACCATGCTGGTCGTCACCCACGAAATGGGTTTTGCACGGGAAGTATCCTCACAAGTCATCTTCTTGCACCAAGGGCAAATCGAGGAACAAGGCAGCCCCGAACAGGTATTCAACCACCCGCGTTCGGAACGTTGCCAGCAATTCCTTGCGACCCAGCTTAAATAACCCAACAGGAGACAATCATGAAAACACTCACTACTTTACTGTCGAGCGCGGTGCTGGCATTGGCACTGGCGGGAACTGCTCAAGCCGACGACAAACTGCGCCTCGGCACAGAAGGCGCGTATGCCCCGTTTAATACCGTGGATAAAGATGGCAAGCTGGCTGGTTTTGACATCGACATCGGCAATGC
>JBEUIR010000103.1:0-7481 GCA_040415395.1 Candidatus Thiothrix namsaraevi | reverse complement strand
CTGTGATGCGGTCGAATTCCGCGTAACGATGCCCATTGCTGGAAAAAACATACGGGACATGCAGGCGTTCACAGTCAGCGGCGTAACCTTTGGCTTGCTGCATTCCCTTCATCGGGTCGGCATTTTCGGCTTTCGCTTCCATTAGCCCAACGGGTAGGGCTTTGGGCATTCCTTCCAGCCACACACACAGCAGGTAATCACAGGGTTTGATGCCTTTTTTGCGCTGACCTTTGTTGCCGGTGGGTTCGACGGGTAAGGGGCGTTCGGCACGCACTTGCCAACGCCCATCCAAATAGGCTTTTTCACGCAGCATGGGGTCAATCAGGTGTAAACGGGTTTCAGCTTCGTTCAACATCGGCGGTACATTATCAGGCAGCCACTATTAAGCCCGATAATAAGGTAATAATCGACTTAACGCACAACAAAGAAGTTGTTACGGTGTGCGCTAAAGCTTTTTATTAGCCGCATCACCCCAATCCAGATTGTTGCAAGCCTCACACTCTGCTTCCAATACCCCCATCCACACCAGCAAAGCATGAACTTTGCAGCCTGCACAGAAACCCAGCACCGTTTCCATCCACATAAAGCCAAAGCACACCCACACCAATGTCAGCGGGATCCATGACGGCATGTAGTTGTAGGTGTCTGGAAGCATTTCACTGCCTGCTAGGGTGTTGACCCAGCCTGCAAAAATTTCGGGGTTAAAGAAAATCAAGCAAGTCACAATAAAGCTTGCGCCAATCGACCAAGCAAAGCGTTTCGGCAGCAAGGGTTTCCACACGGGGCGCAGGTTTTTCGCCAAAAAGCTGCTGAGCAAGATGGTGGGCGACAAGCGTGAAGTGCGGACAAACATGCCTGAAATCATTTCAAACAGCGCGTAAAACAGCACAAGGGTTTGGAAACTGTAGTCGTAGGTGCGCTTGACCGCTTCGACATTATACAGAATGCGCCCGTCAAAATCGGTTTCGAGCGTATCGGTAATCACCGCTCCCGTCACTTCCCACGTTGAGGTGTAAATGGCATCGAACAGCGTAAACGCCATGTAGATGGGAATCACGAGCAACAGCCCCGCACGGATGCGCACGGCAGTGTCGTTAATGTAGGGGCTGACTTCGTTGCGGTCGCGAAACCACAAATCTTTGCAGCAAGTGATAATCCAATTCATCATCGGGCTTGTCTCCTTTCTCTCAATCGTCAAGTTGAGGCCGGAGTAAGCCCAGCCTCGCACGCTGCTGTGTTACGTTTACGGTTTCAGCAGTTGATAACCTTGCGATTGCAAACGGCCTGCTTCGGCAACACCGGAGGGAATCACGTCTTCTGCTTTTGCGTCATACAAATCGGCAAAAGCTATTTTGCGTCCGGTCAGGGTGTTGTAGCAAATTTGGAACTTCACGCCTTTTTCCTTCAATTCCGCAATTTTGGCGGGCAATTTGGCGTCGGCATTCATTTCTACTTGCTTGGCGGTGGTCAATAGCCCTAAGCCGTCACCGTTCATCACGATTACCGCGTCAGTTTTTTTGCCGGTTTGCTCCAAGGCTTTGATGTAATTACTGACATTGCCCAGCACGCCGAGGTATTTTTTCTCGTCACCTTCCATTGAGACGTGAACCACGACTTTTTCAGCACCCGCGTAATAGTCGTCAGCGACTTTGGGTGCAGGCACGCCGGGGTCGAACTTGGCTTCGGCGGGCTTAGCATCAGCAGGCGGAGCAGCGGCGGCTGCTTCCGCTTTAGGTGCAGCCGGTTTGGCATCGTCAGCGTGTGCAAAACCAGCAACGCTGCTGGCAGTCATCAATAAACCCACTATGATTGGTTTTAACATGGGTCGTCTCCTCCTACGGTTGATAAAATTGTTATTCAAATTCCATTTCGCGGAACACCATGCCCGCATTCGCTAACGCGAGTTCGTCGAACGTATCAAGGTGGGCAAACGCACTTTGGTCGATCTTGTAGGCATCTTGTAACGTGCCGCCGCTTTCAAGCACTTCGCCGACGTTGGTACGCAGGTGTACTAGGTAATCTTTGGTGTATTTAGTGACTTCCGCCAGGTTGGTGGGGCCGCCGTGTCCGGGAATAATGTGGGTAGGTTTGAGGGCTTCGAGTTTTGCCCAGGTTTCGATCCACGCATCGGTATCGGTGTCTTCAAACAGTGGCAGCAGCCGTTCGTGGAAGGCCACATCGCCGCTGATGAGCAACTGCTTTTCGGGCATCCACAGCATAATGTCGCCGGGGCTGTGTGCCGCACCGATGCGTAAGGCTTGCATTTTCCAGGAGCCGAGGCTTAAGTCCATGCTGTCTTCGCTGAGGATAATGTCAGGCTTGGAAAGTTCAGTACGGTAAGCTTTGTCGCGGCTGCGGTTGCGCATTAAGGCGATAATGTCTGCGCCACGCTGTTCGACTTCGTGCCAAGCATCTTGGTGCATAATGACTTTTGCACCTTGTTCCTGCCAGTAATTCATACCGAGCATGGCGTGACCTTGCCCATTTTCGAGCAGAACGTATTTGACGGGTTGGTCAGTGCGTTGCTTGATTTCGTCGTGCAGGGCTTGTGCCAACAGGTAATTGTCACCGGCATTCATGACGACGACACCGGCATCGGTAATCACGAAGGAAAGGTTGTTATTGTGCCCGCTGTTGTCGTAGGTGGGCGGTGCGGTTGCGCCAATCGCTGACCATACGCCGGGGATGACTTCCACGGGTTTGCTGTAGAGGAAGGAATCAAGGGCTTTGTCGTTTTCTGAGACGGGTAGCCCAGCGTCTTTCCAAGCAAAAAAGCCGTCCGCGTAGTTTTTGACATTGGTGTAGCCGAGTTTCGTTAAGGTATCAGCGGCGAGTGGGCTGCGGTGATTTACGCCGCAATACACCACGATAGGGGTGTTTTTGTCGGGCAATTGTTCGGTGGCGTGCATTTCTAACCAACCGCGTAACAAGTTGCGGTGGCGGGGTGCGTCGATGCTGCCACCGAGTAGAGTGATTTCTTGCGGGGTGCGCACGTCAATGAGCTGGGTTTCGGGGTGCTTTTGCAGCAAATCTTTGAGTTCAGCCGTGTTGATATTGGTGATGCGTTGGTTGACTTCATCGAGCAATTGTTTGGCTTGTTCGGTGAGGGCGGGTGCTTCGCGGGCTGGGGCGGCAGCAGGTGCTTGATTGGTTGTGGTCGTGCTGGATGTTGGTGTGTCGGTATCGGTGTTTTCCGCTTCGGGTTGCATTCCTTCCTGTTCCAGCGACAAGTAAACCTGATAGGCATTGCGGCGGTTAGCTTCGTCAAAAGCAGGTAAGTGGATGAAATCACCCCAGTCGGTGGCGGCATACGCTTCGTCAAACGGGGTCATGTCTTCAACCGCTTTGCCCATGGTTTCACGCAGGAACTCGATGTATTGCACGGTAGTTTTAATCACTTCCTGCGGGTTTTTGGACATGGGGCCGTGACCGGGAACCATTGCGGTGAGTTTGCCTTGCGCCATGTCTTTTAAGCGTTCCAGCCAGATTTTGGTATTGGCATCGCCAACGAAGGGGACGCGCCCTTCAAAAATCAGATCGCCAATCAGCAATACGCCATCCGGCTCAACCAGCACGCTTTGATCGCCGTCAGAATGCGCTTTGCCGTTGAAAATCAGTTTGAGGGTGACACCGCCGAGGGTTATGGTTTCATTGCCATCGACATAACGGTCGGGTTTAACCAAGCGGGTGTCAGCATTGACCCAGGGGGCAAGGTCTGCACGGCGTGAAGCCAGCAGGGTTTCGGCGTTTTCAGAATTGAGGTATTCCTCCGCACCAGCGGGAGCGATGATTTCCGCGCCCAAATCTTTGAATACTTGCAAGCCGTAAATGTGGTCGGCGTGGTAATGGCTGACAATGACCTTTTTCACCGGCTTGTCGGTTATTTTTTTGAGTTTTTGCAGGAATAATTGCGCCAAAGCGGGCGTACCAAGGGTATCGAATAGCACCACGCCATCATCAGTGACAATCGCTGCTGCGTTGGAAATGAAACCGTGGTTTTGCGTGGCTGCACCCGGTGCGCCTTGCACGTAGTACACGTGTTCGGAAACTTTAAGCAGCTCCATCACGACAGGGGGAAGTTTGTCGTCAGCATGGGCATTCAGCCCCAGTGTTAAACAGAGTGTGGCGAAGAATGCGGCAATGATGCGCATGAATCCTCCGTAATGCATGAGGGATGGGGCGTGTAGGGGCAAATGATAGTAGAGACGCAAGCTTTTGCGTCTCTACGGGTAGGCAACAGCAGTGTGCGTTACGCTACATCAGCTTCGGCAGAGTCTTTCTCGCCTTTGTTGTCAGTCCAAGCAAGCTTCACCTTATCGCCCGCTTTGCCTGCGTAGTTGAACGCGAGGTAAGGGTTTTTGGAGACAGAGCCGCCCCATTTGGCAGTCAGGATAGTTTTGTCACCCGCAGTGACGATGATGTCCTGAATGAAATGCGCCGGAACCAGTTCGCCGGTTTTCTTGTCTTTACGCTGCCCGGTTTCCATCGGGTGTGTCATCAGTGCTTTGACTTCAACGACATCGCCTTTCGCAGCGGCTTTAAGTTTAATACTAGACATGTGTGTACTCCTCTGAATTAGCCGCCGCAGCCGCCGATGGTGACTTTAACTTCTTGCTTAGCGGTGTAAGCTTTATCACCGGCTTTGGCAATCGCGATAACGTTAGCGGTCTTGCCCATTTTGATCCGGGTAGATGCTTCAGGTTGCGTACCTTCACCGAGGATAAACATCGCTGCCAGTGGGGTAGGGTTGCCATCCACCAGAATGCTGATTTCCGTGGTGCCTGCGACGCCGGACGTGACGGTGACAGGGACAACCGCGCCGTTTTCAGCGATTTCAGGGGCTTTGATTTTAATGTCAGCGGAATCTGTTGGGGCCACTGCCATGGCTTTCAGGGCATCGTCCAGTGTTTTGGCATCAAATGCGCCGCCTTCTGCCATGACCATGCGTGGGGTCAGCAAACCCGCGCTGACCGCAAGACCTGCCGCGCTGGCAGCCAGGGTGCCTTGTAAAAATGTTCTGCGTTTCATAAGTTTCCTCTCTCCAGAGATGTGTTGTGAGTGTAATGGTGCTGAGAGCAAGCCACTCTCACCATTCAGGGATAATGATGTGAGTAGTGCCGAAAATATTCCGTCTTTTTTATGTAATTGCATAAAAAACCCGGCGGGAAGCCGGGTTCAAGTCGATTGTCAGATCGAACGTAAGGCAGGCTTACTTACGTGAGCCTGGACCGTTCCATTCCAAGCCATTGGACATATAAGTCAGGAAGTATTCCAGTGCCTTATATTCGTCACCTTGAGCCTTGGCGTTGTTTGCGCGTGTCATGGTGTTGCAGCCCATGAAACGGTTGTGCAGTGTAGTGATTTCACCATCCGCAGAACGGTAAGTAGGCCAGTGTGTCACATGACCAACCGCAGGGCTAAGCAAATCCGCACGGATCATTTTGCCTGCATTGTTGGTGTGGCAATCCGCACAAGACATATTCAACTGACCACGCTTAGCGTAGTAGTAGTTTTTGCCTTTTTCGTACCAATCAAGTGCTTTGCCTTCAGGGGTGGCAACATTGATTTTGCCACCACGATTTTCCATCGCGATATACGCCATCAACTGCGCAATTTTACCTTTGTTCAGCAACGGCTTGCCTTCTTTGTCGACGAAGCCTTCGCCATCACCGGCTGTTTTACAATCATTTAAAGCAGTTTCTGCTGTCATGATGGTATCTTTTTCAGCATCATAGTAAGGGTACTTGGTGCGGATGGATTTGATGTCACCCATGCAATCCGCGTAGGTTTTGCCGTTTTTAAACGGTTTTTCCCAAATCGCTTTGCCCGCATCAATATCAGGTTCGTAAGGAGGGAAGGATGATTCCATTTCCTCCCACTGGGCTTTCAAAGCGGGATCCAATGCATAAGCACCGTCTTTGAAATCTGCGAACGGAACATCTTTGAATGCTGTCTTGAAATGATCTTGGAATGCAGTCAAGTCTTCGGCAGGGCCTGCTTGTACTGTGCTGAGTGCTGCGAATGATAAAGACATCGCAACTGCTACTGCTGTCAATACTTTTTTCATGAAAACCTCCAGTTAAGCAACATCAGCTTCGGCAGAGTCTTTCTCGCCTTTGTTGTCAGTCCAAGCAAGCTTCACCTTGTCGCCCGCTTTGCCCGCGTAGTTGAACGCGAGGTAAGGGTTTTTGGAGACAGAGCCGCCCCATTTGGCAGTCAGGATAGTTTTGTCACCCGCAGTGACGATGATGTCCTGAATGAAATGCGCCGGAACCAGTTCGCCGGTTTTCTTGTCTTTACGCTGCCCGGTTTCCATCGGGTGTGTCATCAGTGCTTTGACTTCAACGACATCGCCTTTCGCAGCGGCTTTAAGTTTAATACTAGACATGTGTGTACTCCTCTGAATTAGCCGCCGCAGCCGCCGATGGTGACTTTAACTTCTTGCTTAGCGGTGTAAGCTTTATCACCGGCTTTGGCAATCGCGATAACGTTAGCGGTCTTGCCCATTTTGATCCGGGTAGATGCTTCAGGTTGCGTACCTTCACCGAGGATAAACATCGCTGCCAGTGGGGTAGGGTTGCCATCCACCAGAATGCTGATTTCCGTGGTGCCTGCGACGCCGGACGTGACGGTGACAGGGACAACCGCGCCGTTTTCAGCGATTTCAGGGGCTTTGATTTTAATGTCAGCGGAATCTGTTGGGGCCACTGCCATGGCTTTCAGGGCATCGTCCAGTGTTTTGGCATCAAATGCGCCGCCTTCTGCCATGACCATGCGTGGGGTCAGCAAACCCGCGCTGACCGCAAGACCTGCCGCGCTGGCAGCCAGGGTGCCTTGTAAAAATGTTCTGCGTTTCATAAGTTTCCTCTCTTCTCCAAAATTCAGCAAATCTACTTTATAGCTCTGAAATAAAGTCAACAACTTTATCCAGTTGCTCGTCAGTCAGAATACCCATCGGACCGAACGGCATCATAATGGTGTCAGGGTTGGCAACACGCGCATCGTAGATTTGCGCTTTGAGTTTTGCCTTGTCTGGGAAGCGGGCTTTCATGGCAATTAATGGTGGGCCAATGTTGCCGGGCAGTTCACCACCAGCGATCATGTGGCACGCTAAGCAGTTACCCAAGCCACGGTCAAATGCTAACTCCTTGCCTGTCATTTCTTTTTTTGCTTCAGCCGGTTTAGCTTCTGCTGGTTTTGCTTCCGCTTTAGCAGCGTCTGCTTTTTTATCATCGGCTGCATAAGCAGACGAGAATACAACGGTTAAAGCCAACACAGAAACTGATGCCGACATCACCAAAGTGCGAAAAATTTTCCGCATAACGACCTCCTCTCTAAACGAAACATTTCAACGAAACGTGTTTCTCTACGCTTGTTAGACGGCTAACGTAGCACATTTTACCAAACCTTGAGAAATATCAACTTTCGGATTGAGAGCTTAACCGATTGTGGTAAAACACGCAAAAAAACTTTAATGAAAC
>JBEUIR010000102.1:0-7505 GCA_040415395.1 Candidatus Thiothrix namsaraevi | reverse complement strand
AAAGCCGCTGCTGATGCACAAGCCAAAGCCGACGCCGACAAAGCCGCTGCTGATGCAAAAGCTGATGCTGATAAAGTCACTATGGAAACCACTAGCACCAATCAAAATGGCGATATTGGTCCTGCCACCCTCACCTTCCCAACTGGCTCTGCCAATCCACAGTTAGCCGCGAGTACCAAAGCCTATTTTGAAAAAGTCGCGCAATTCCTGAAAGACAATAGCGATGCTAAAGTCACCATTATCGGTCATACCGATAACAAAGGCGATCCAGCAAAAAATAAAGCCCTCGGTTTGCAACGCGCCGAAATGCTCCAAAAAACCTTGATCGACCTCGGCGCCCCCAAAGAGCGGGTATCAGCCGCCTCTGAAGGTGCAGATAAACCGATTGCTGATAACAATACGGAAGAAGGTCGCAAGAAAAACCGCCGTGTTGAAATCACCCCTGTAAAATAAACGACTGGAGTTGTTACCATGTTTAAAGACATTACAAGCCGTTACGACATGACCAGCGCTAGTCTGGATGTCATCCTCATGCTCGCTGGTGCATTCCTATTGGGTTTCCTATTCTGTTATTTTCGCAACCGCTCAGGCCATGGGGAGTAATTCATGAAGCAAACAAGTCCCGACTACACCTTTGGCACTGCCAGTCTGGAAATCGTCTTATTGCTGCTGGGCGCATTCTTGCTGGGTATGCTGCTGTGCTGGCTATTGCGTAAATTAGGTATCTGCTGTGCCAGCCATGCAATTAACACCCAAAAGCCATCCTTGGGTCATACCAGTCATGCCAACACCACACCCGCCGGTCAACGTCCCCCACGCGAGTTTCCGAGCAAGGATCTGAAAAGTGGCGGCTATACGGCTGACATTAACAGCTTATTACGTACCCCTGAGCCTAGCGTGCCAAGCACACCATCCCCATCATTTCACCATGACATCAGCGATGTAGGTACAGCCCGCATTAGTAGCGTCCCCCCCAGCTTTACCAGCACCGGGCAAGGTCACAAAGACGACCTGAAAAAACTGGAAGGCATCGGTCCCAAACTGGAGCAAGTGCTGAATGCTGCGGGAGTCCGTAATTTCGCACAACTCGCCTCCATGACCCCGGACGAAATCAAGCCGATACTGGAAGCTGCGGGCAATCAATTCAAGATGCACGATCCTAAAAGCTGGCCTTACCAAGCAGAGTTAGCTAACAAAGGGGAGTGGGAACGTCTCAAGGAATACCAAAATCTGCTAATCAACGGGCGCGTCTAAATCCAGCCCTTTAAAAACCGGCAAATCGCCGGTTTTTGCTAGCAGGATGCTAGTTTAGTCAACACTTCTCATGCATTGAATAAGGAATGACAATCATGAATACCGTCCACACCCCTTATACATTCGGCATGGCGACAGGGGAAATTATCTCACTGCTGTTACTGAGCTTTGTTATCGGCATCTTACTCTGCCGCTTATTGCGTCAAATGGGCATTTGTTGCCGCCCTAAGAAAAAAATGGTTTCGCTTGGTATTACTCCTGTTCCGGCGGGCAAATACCACACCCGTGACTTCGACATACACGCCTTAAAACCATCCGCCGATGATGTTTATGTACCCAAAGTAACCGCTAAACCTATCCTTACTGTGCCGGAAGTGACACCGAAACCACCACCACAGCCACCTGAAATACCCCATGAAACCACCGTGGGAGTACCTGTGCTGCATAGCGAGCTGCCCCCTTTGCCAGAAATTGACCCGCTGCTGGCTGCTATCGATCCGCACAAGCCCATTCTTGACCTAGAAGTGCCAGAATCAGAGAACACATTGGAGACCATCGCCATGCATAACGAACCAATACCAACCGCATCATGGGAACTTGACCCACTATTAGCCGGGATTGATCCTCACAAACCGATTATTGATCTACCTGACATGCCAGAAGTAAGCATCAAAACGGATCCACTACTCGATGCTATCGACCCGCACAAACCGATTATTGATCTACCTGACATGCCAGAAGTAAGCATCAAAACTGATCCATTACTCGATGCTATCGACCCGCACAAACCGATTATTGACCCGCCTGATATGCCAGAAACAAGCAATACTCAATCCGACAAAGATACCACGCTCAATCTTTTGAACGATTGGCTGCACAAAGCCAAAGACAGCGTGGAACACCTGACCGAAAAAGCCACTCCAGTGGCCAACGACTGGCTGCACAAAGCCAAAGAACTCGGCAGCGATCTCAGCTCAAAAGGCAGTTCCCTCGGCTCTGAAACCTTGGTAAAAGGCAGCTCAACACTCGCCAGCCTCGCCGCCAGCGCCAAAGAACTTACTGAAAAGCTCGCCAGCAACTTGTCGATCAAACACGACGATCTGCAAAAGCTCACTGGCATTGGCCCCACATTCGCTTCGGTTTTACACCGCGCGGGCATCCACACCTATCAACAACTGGCAGAAACATCCCCTCAAAAACTGCAAGCACTGCTGATCGTGGAAGACGAACAATTCAGCAAACACGACACCTCAAGCTGGCCGAAGCAAGCCGCACTCGCCGCGCAAGGTGAATGGGAACAACTCAAAGCCTACCAAGACAGCTTATGAACTAAACGCACTGCGAAGGTACTGTACCATTGACCACACGGTCAGTACCGTCGCAACCGCCAATGCCACCAAACCGATTTCCCGTAGTGGCAACACCCCGAACAAATCTTGGTTATACAACAAACAAATCAAGGCGATAATTTGCGCGGTGGTTTTCAGCTTACCAATAAAAGCCACTGCCACTTTGGAACGGTTGCCGGATTCTGCCATCCATTCACGCAAGGCTGAAATCACGATTTCCCGCCCGATAATAATGACCGTTGCCAAGGTAATCCAAACATTTACCTCGCGTTCCACCAGCAAAATCAACGCGACTGCCACAATTAACTTATCCGCAACCGGGTCAAGAAATGCCCCGAAACGCGATTCCTGTTGCCACAAACGCGCCAGATAACCATCGGCCCAATCGGTCAAACCGGCAATACCGAACAAGACAGCCGCCGCCAAGGGCGCCCAAGGCGCTTCCAGATAAAACAGGAATACCAGCAACGGAATAAACGCAATCCGCAGCCAGGTCAGCAACACCGGCAGGTTGAACACCATATCAACTCTCTTCTCCGTTAAAGAAATCATAAATTTTGCGTGCCAATGACGGGCTAATCCCGGACACTTTTGCTAATTCTTCCGCACTGGCACGCTCAATGGCTTTCAAGCCACCAAACTGTTGCAGTAATACTTGCCGACGCTTTGCGCCTAAACCTTCAATTTGCTCCAAGGGCGATTGCGTCCGCGCTTTTTGGCGCCGCGCCCGATGCCCGGTAATCGCAAAACGGTGAGCTTCATCCCGAATTTGCTGGATCAGGTGCAAGGCTGCCGAATGCTCAGGTAATGCCAAACGTTCACTGCCTTGCTCAATAATCAGGGTTTCTAACCCCGGTTTGCGTCCCTCGCCTTTCGCCACACCGACGACATCTACACCGGTCACGTTTAATTCATGCAACACCGTCAAGGCTTGTGACACCTGACCTTTGCCGCCGTCGATAAAGAGAATATCAGGTAATTTGCCTGCCTGCTCAACAGCTCGACGAAACCGGCGTGTCAGCGCCTGATGCATCGCCGCGTAATCATCGCCGGGCTGGATACCCTCGATATTATAACGCCGATATTCGGATTTTACCGGCCCATTCAGGTCAAACACGACACAAGAAGCGACAGTCGCTTCCCCCATGGTGTGGCTAATGTCGAAACATTCCATCCGGGCAGGCAATTCACTCATGCCGAGCGCTTCTTGCAGTGCAAATAAACGCTGCTGCATCCCCGCCCGTGAGAGTACTTGCATTTGCAGGGCTTGTTCGGCATTACGCTGTGCCAATTCCACCCATTTGCTGCGTTCACCGCGTTGAGGTTGGCGAATCAGCACTTTGCGCCCTTGTTTGAGGGTCAACATATCCGCTAAGACATCCGCATCACTGGGCAATTCCGAGACCAGAATTTCGCCAGGCACATCATGATCCAAGTAATACTGCGCCAAGAATGAACTGAGAATGTCGGCACTATTTGCCTCATCATCGGGCAGTTTGGGGAAAAAGTTGCGGTTGCCGAGATTATTACCATTACGTACCGTGAATACCTGCACGCTGGCAACCCCCGACCCTAGGCAAATTGACACCACATCCACATTGCCATTGCCGCCACTAACGTACTGTTGCTGAGAAATATGCCGCAGACTTTCGATCAAGTCACGGTATTCAGCGGCCTTCTCGAAATTCAGCGCCAACGCAGCACTTTCCATTTTTTGCACCAGCTCATCAATGACCTCTTGGGTACGTCCTTGCAGGAATTGAACGGCGTGGCGAATGCTTTGTGCGTACTCTTGTTGGTCGATTAACCCCACACAAGGCGCACTACAGCGCTTGATTTGGTATTCCAGACAGGGGCGCGAGCGGTTGGCGAAATAACTGTCTTCGCACTGGCGTGCTTTGAACAATTTTTTCATCAAATGCATGGTCTGGCGTACTGCCCCCACGCTGGGATAAGGACCAAAATACTGCCCAGGTTGCTTGCGCGAACCCCGATAAAATTCAATGCGTGGGTATTCGCCCGCTGTGATGTGGATATAGGGATAACCTTTGCCGTCTTTCAGCAAAATATTGTAACGCGGGGAGTGCTGCTTAATCAGATTGCTTTCCAACAACAGCGCTTCGGCTTCGGTATTGGTGATGGCAATTTCTACGTTACAAATTTGCTTGACCATCACAAAAATGCGCGAATTGGTCAACGTGCCACGAAAATAACTCGACAAGCGGTTTTTCAGGTCTTTGGCTTTGCCAACGTAGAGCACCGTGCCGTCATTGCCCAGCATCCGGTACACGCCCGGCTTGTGCGGGGCGGTCTTGAGGAAGTCTTGGGGGTCAAATTTCACGGGGTCGGTTTGCATAGTGGCTATTTTGCCACAGCAAGCATGAAGTTGCTGTTGAAGTTATCCGAGCGACAGAAAAATTACAGACGGGCAACCTGCGAAGCGACTATAGTTTGGGAAAATAGCCAGGGAGATCAAAATGAGCACAGAAAAGTACATTATTTTGCGTAGCCGGGAAGTGTCCTCACCCACGCGGGGCGATATGGGAACGCGCGGCGCGGGGATGAATCCCTTTGCACGCCAACCCGCGACGGTCAGGCTGGAAGAAGCTGACCTGACCAAACGGGAGCGCAATGACTTACGGCGTGATCCACGCACCCGCGCAATTGCCCTGCCAATGCCACTGAAACTCATCACCCCGGTCAGACGACAAACAGCAGATAGCGTAACACCTCCCCCCGCAGACAGCACTGTCACTTGGGGTGTGAAAGCGGTACGCGCCCACG
This sequence comes from Candidatus Thiothrix namsaraevi, assembly GCA_040415395.1. Taxonomy (GTDB): domain Bacteria; phylum Pseudomonadota; class Gammaproteobacteria; order Thiotrichales; family Thiotrichaceae; genus Thiothrix; species Thiothrix namsaraevi. The sequence goes on along the minus strand of JBEUIR010000102.1, from coordinate 2,118 downwards.
AATCACGTTTTGATGGCACGGGTGTAACCGTCGCCGTGCTGGATAGCGGTATCGACCCTCATCATCCCGCCTTTGCAGGCGTGAACTTACTGCAACAAAACTTCACCACGGAAGACCCCAACGACCTTGATGGGCATGGCACCCATTGTGCCGGAACCATTTTCGGTCAGGATGTTAATGGCACGCGCATTGGTATCGCCCGCCACATCCAACGCGCTCTCATCGGTAAAGTATTAGGTGAAGGTGGCGGCACTTCAGCCACGCTTGCCAAAGCCATTCAATGGGCGTTGCACGAAGGTGCGCACGTCATTTCTATGTCGGTGGGGATCGACTTTCCCGGTTACGTTGATTGGCTGGTCAAGACCGAAGGGATGCACGTTAACCCTGCCACCTCGATGGCATTGGAAGAATACCGCGCTAACGTCAATCTTTTCACTGAACTTGCCAGCTTTGTGCAGGCATTCAGCAGCTTCGGGCAAGGCGCTATCATCCTGGCGGCTTCCGGTAACGAAAGTATGCGCCCCAAGTATGAAATTTCCGTTGCGCCCCCTGCCGCAGGCACGGGCATTATTGCCGTCGGCGCTCTCGGTGAATCAGACAAGGGGCTGATCGTTGCCGAATTTTCTAATAATCAAGCCGATATTGCCGCACCTGGAGTCGGTATCCTCTCCGCTGAAGCTGGAAGTAATAAACTCACCAGCATGGATGGCACGAGCATGGCAACGCCACACGCTGCCGGAATTGCCGCGTTATGGGCGCAACGCCAACTGGAAATGACCGGGCGTGTCGAAAACCAAAGCCTGATGGCACAACTGGTCGCCAGCGGCACTTACGCAACGCTTGCCCCGAATAGCGAAGAAGACGATGTAGGCACGGGCATTGTGCAGGCACCGTTGAGTTAAGTATGCCAATTTGCACCTAGGTGCGGCGCGTTCTACCATCAAGTTTTTTGTCAATAAGCTTTCACCCATGCCTGATATTGATCTCAAAGCTGTCGAAGACAAACTGGTCGCCGCCCGCACCAAATTGATTCTGGATAAACCGTTTCTGGGTGCACTCGTGCTGCGCCTGCCGTTACAAGTTGCGAATCCGGCATGGTGTCCGACGACCGGCACGGATGCGCGTAAGTTCTACTACAACCCTGAATACGTGCAGGAATTGCGCACCGACGAGGCACAATTTGTGTTAGCACACGAAGCCCTGCACTGCGCCTTGTCGCATTTCGCCCGCCGCGCGCACCGCGTCAAACACCGCTGGGATCTGGCTTGCGATTACGCCATCAACCCCATCCTGATCGCCGACGGACTAAAACCGCCACCCGGCATGATCATGATGCGCGAATACGTCGGCATGAGCGCCGAGGAGATTTACCCGCTCCTCGACGACAACGACATGACCGAAACGATGGATCAGCACCTTTACGACAAGGAAACCAAGCCCAACGAAGGCAGCAGCGACAAAAGCGAAAACCCGCTAGATAACCGCGACAAACAAGACAACCCGACCAACGCGGATGACAAACCCGAAGAATCCGATACGGATACCGAACCCGATAACGATACCCCACCGCAACAGCCTGACGAACAAGATGCGGGCGAATCCGGCGAAGCCGAATCCCAACCCCAAGATACCAGCGAAGGCGACGGCAACACCCAACAACAATCCCCCGATGAACCCAGCGACGATGGCGAACCCCCACCGCCCCCGCTGAACCAGCAAGAAGCCGAAGACCTCAGCGTACAATGGCAACAACGCCTTGCCGGAGCAGCCCAACAAGCGCAACAAGCCGGAAAACTCAGCGGTGTCATGAAACGCTTGGTAGAAGAGTTGCTGCAACCCCGCTTGCCCTGGCGCACCTTGCTGGCGCACTACATGACCGCCGTGGCGCGTGACGATTACAGCTACGCTCGCCCTTCCTCACGCCGTGGCGATCCTGCGATTTTCCCGACACTCAAAAGCTATCAAATCAATGCGGTAGTAGCACTGGACGTGAGCGGTTCGGTCAACGACAAAGAATTGCTGGATTGCCTCACCGAAATCAACGCGATCAAAGGGCAAGTTCGCGCTGCCGTCACCTTGCTCGCGTGTGATTCCGAAGTGGTAGAAGGTTTTCCGCGC
>JBEUIR010000101.1:0-7535 GCA_040415395.1 Candidatus Thiothrix namsaraevi | reverse complement strand
ACTTCTTCAAGATTGGCAGCTTTATAGGTGATTTGGTTAATATAGGCGCTGTGAATCGCCGTTAATTGCAACGTTGCGTTTATAATTAGCCCAGTTAATCCCATGCCACCACACGTGGCATGAAACAATTCGGGGTGTTCGCTGCGCGAGCAGCGTAGGCGACTGCCATCACCCAACAATAATTCAAGGCTTACGATGTATTCACTAAAACAGCCATGTTGATGATGGTTTTTACCGTGAACATCACTGGCAATCGCACCGGCGATACTGACGAATTGTGTACCCGGCGTTACGGGTAAGAACCAGCCTTTGGGAACAAACACCGCCAGTAATGCTGCTAGGCTCACGCCCGCATGGCAGGTTAGCTGACCGCTGTGTGTGTCAAAGTCCAGCAGGCAGTCGAGTTCTTGGGTGTTGATGACGTATTCGGCTAACGCGCTATCCCCATAACTACGCCCCATGCCGTGAGCAATTAGTGGCATGGTGTGCGTGGCGAGGTGTGATTGGCACGTTGTGAGGGACGTAGGTGTGAAAATATTACTTTGATGCTGTGGATAACGCCCCCAGCCGGATAACTTGGTTAACATTGCTGTTGACTGTATCGTTTGCTTAGATAAAGACATGTTTTTTGTCTAGCCTGTATTTGATGATATAACCAATAAGTAAGCCAATTATACCGCCCACATACCGTAGCAAATCATTCTGAAACAGGTAGTGAAAGCCGAATTCGAATCCCCAGAAAATCAGCGTCGTGAAAATACCCGTGAAGGTATAAAGTAAAAATGTTTTGTTATTGTGTGCTAAGTTTTTGGTTTTAAAATGAAAGATGTACTGTTTATCGAGTATATATTTTATAATCAGACCGATAGCTGTACCACCCAATACGGAAAATTCAAGCTGAAAGCTCCCGCTATAAAGATACATGATGACTGCTTGTGTGCCAATATTTGCTATGATGGCAACCAACGCGAACAGTGCGTAGGTAAGGGCTAACGTCATGAATGCTTATCCAAAAGGTAGAACTGGTTGTGAATAATATAGTGCCATCTCATGCTTTGCTATCAAAACTCACTCCCTTAATCCGCTTGATGCGTCCACGTCAGTGGGTGAAAAATGCATTTGTTTTAGCACCGTTATTGTTTTCAGGGCTATTTTTGGATGGTGCAGAGGCGATTAAAGCGTTGTGGGCAACGTTATTATTTTGCCTGACATCTTCTGCGGTTTACATTGTTAATGATATGCATGATGTAGAACGTGATCGACAGCATCCGCTGAAGTCTAAGAGTCGCCCTCTGGCTGCGGGTACGGTGTCGCCGCGTGATGCAATGATTTTATTAGCTTTTTTGGGGCTAATCATATTGTTGGGTAGCCTGATGATGCCTGGCGTTGGCGCAGTGTTATTGGGCTATAGCGTAATGAATCTGGGCTACACGTTTTGGATGAAGCACGAACCAGTGTTGGATATTTTTACCATTGCCAGTGGCTTTGTGTTACGGGTGTACGCTGGTGCAATGGCGTTAGATGCACCGGTATCGGGCTGGATGTTTGTAACAACCTTGTGCTTAGCACTTTATTTAGCATCTGTTAAGCGTCGTCAGGAGTTATTACAAAGTGGCAAAGAAGGGCGCAAGGTGTTGGAAAAATATTCAGTGGCACTGGTGGAGCGTTATGCTGAAATGTCGGCAACCGGGGCGTTAATTTTCTACAGCTTGTTCATTATGTCGGAAAAACCAGACATGATTATGACCATTCCTGTTGTCTTGTTTGGTTTATTCCGCTACTGGTATGTGGTGGATATGCTGGAGGGTGGGGAATCTCCCACCGATGCACTGTTCAGTGATCGGCAACTGCAAGTGACACTACTGGTTTGGGTGTTGCTGTGTGCTTGGTTACTGTCATTAAACTAAATGGTCGTCGATAATCTAGTGTGATAGTCGTCACATTTCTTTTGAAAAAATTTCTTTATAATGAGTTTTGAGTGAAATGATGCGTTAACAAGCGCGACGGAGGTCTTCCATGCGAATCATTCAAATACTCGTGCTGTGGAGTATGCTTGTATTCGGTTCGACAGCAATGGCTAGCAACGGTCAGTTGGTCGGCGAGGTTGTGTTTGTGACAGGTTCCGCACAGGTTCATCAGGGGCAGAAGCCTTCAATGGATTTGCAGGTGGGAATGCCCATTTTTGTCGGCTACACCTTGGCAACCAACGCCATTGGGCATTTACACATCCGCACGATAGACGGTGCTTTCCTAAGTTTGCGTTCAGATTCTGTTGTCAGCATTGTTCAATACAATGTGGATGCACAGAACCCTGCTGCTAACCAAATTCGTCTGGATGTTCAGCGTGGTGCGGTGCGTTCGGTAACGGGTAAGGCAGGTGAAGCCAATCGCCCCGGTTTCCGTATGAATACGCCAGTAGCTGCCATTGGTATACGCGGGACAGATTTCACAGTTTTTACTGATGCGATGTCCTCTAGTGTGAGTGTGCGTCAAGGTGGTGTCGTGGTTGCACCCTTTAGTTCGGTCTGTAGTCGCCAAACGTTGGGTGCTTGTGGTGGTAGTCAGGCAGTTATGTTGTCTGCTTATGATCAACAAGTCGTCGCAGAAGTTAATGTAACGCAGGCTAGTTTGATTCCTAAAGAGAGTGCTACGCGGGTTCCCGATGCTATTAAGCCTGCCCACCCAGTTGAAGATAAGCATGTCCAAGAGTCTCGTGAGATGCCGATTTCCCAAAACACTGTTTCAGCCAATCCTGCGGTTGAGCCTGAAAAAAAGACGCAGACATCTGATAAAGCCACCAGCACCACATCCACGACTGCGACTAACACAACGGGTGCAGGACGCTTGTCTAGCAGTGCAACTGCCTCGGTTGCCTCATTATCGCCGGTTAGTACGGAAATTGGTCCTAAAGAATCAGTTACGTCTGAATTAGCCAGCAACATTATCGTGCAAGAGCGTGCTGGTGATAGCAGCAAGGTCATCAGTGATACGGTGGCTAAGCAAATGAGTTTAGTGAGTGCGGGTGGTTCTGGTGCTCCTAGCGTTCCTGTTGTAGAAGTGCCAGCAAAACCCCAAGTTTTCCATTATGGGCGTTGGGCAAGCTATGTCGAGAACACGGCTCAAGACATTGTGCGTGATCCGACCCGTAACCGTCAGGTATTCGCCGCTAACAGCGTACACTTGATTGGTAGCACCGAAAAAGTCGCAGGTAGCTTGCCTATACCTGAAAAGAGAGCAGGTGTTGTTGATTTTAGATTGGATGCAGGGGAAGCCGTGGTGCGTCGTGGTGATAGAATCATTCCTGCGACAATCAGTAACCCCGCGTTGCAAATTAACTTTGACACCAATCGCTTTGATACACGGCTGGATGTGAGTTCGGCTGGTTTGGAGCGGGGAACAGAATATTTGTTAGCTCAAGGCACGCTGGGTGAAACGGGGTTGCTACGCAGTGATTCAGGCATGTCTACTATGTCAGTGTCGGGTGCAATAGACAGCTCTGCTACACAGGCAGGTTATATTTACGAGAAAAATGATGTCGGTATTTCTGGTGCGACCACATGGTTAGCACAATAGTCGTCTGTGTTAGCGGGCGGGTATAGCCATTGTTAAAACGCGTCATCATTATTGCGCTGCTGGGCTGTCTTGTTGGGGGGTATGTGTGGATACCCTCCAAGTGGCATCCTGCCGTTTTGACGCATTTGGAGCTATTTGCCTACGATTCACGGATGGCACTAACCGCATACATCACGCATGGTGATAAGCCTGTTGGGCTAAATCCCCAAGTCGTGGTCATTGATATTGATAACCCCAGTTTAGATAAGATAGGACGTTGGCCTTGGTCTAGAGATACCTTTGCGACGCTAGTGCAGCGTTTGCGTCAGGATTACCAAGTCGATGGCATTGGGCTTGATGTTTTATTTGCGGATGAAACCTGTCAAGGTGAGACTGACAATATTGCGCTCCAACAAGCATTACAAGCCAATTTGCCCGTCATGGCTGTATCCTTTCAAAGCCAATTGACCGAAACACTGTTGCGTGATGGGCAGTTAGGCGCAGGCGTAACCTTGGAAGGTATTGCGAATGTCGAACCCTGGTGGGGGCAAGCAACGGGTTACGTCGCCAACCTCGCGCAGTTTCTCACCCCCGATGTGTATACCGGGCATATCTCACCGCAACGCGATGTGGATGGCAAAGTGCGTCGCCTCAAACCCATTTATCAATGGGAAAACGCCTACTACGATACCTTGGCATTGGCGATAGTGCGTCAGCGTTTCCAAACCAAAACACTGGCATGGGAACAGGATCTTGCCCATTGGTTTGATTCGCAGCGGCTGCGGGTGCAAGCGCCCGATACACAGCTCAGTATTCCGGTTAACCGTGCTGGCGAGGTATTAATTCCGTATACGCAATATAAGGATTATTCGCCTTACGAACGTATTTCGGCGTACAAAATTTTGCAACAAGACTCGGACATTGATCTTTGGGGAAAGTTTGTACTGATTGGCTCATCGGCGACGGCACAAATGGATATTGTCGCCAGCCCATTGAATCCGGCATTACCGGGTGTCGAAGTACACGCCTCCATGTTGGCAGCGATGCTGAATCCAGATGTGCATTTCAAGGTGGAACCCTATCACGCCCCAGTATTACAGACGCTACTGATCATTCTGATTGCCAGTTTGTTGCTGTGGGCGAGGCAGCGTAGTGCATGGCTGGTGTTAGTGGTTGGGCCCTTGCTGCTAGTAGCCTGGTTAGGGGGAAATCTTGCCTTGTGGTCACAATGGCACATTGCTCTGGCGATATTGCCCCCTGTCTTATTGATTGTTATGGTGCTAAGTTATTTGTTAATCAGTGATTTGTTGGATATTCAAGCGCGTCATCAGCATGTGCGGCGTTTATTCAGTTATTACCTGCCTGAACCGGTGGCACAGCGCCTCGCCAGTGAACAACGCAATCACGATTGGTTAAAAGCCGAACGTCGCGAAATGACAGTGATGTTTGCGGACATACAAGGGTTTACCACATTAGCCGATTCAATGGAGCCAGAAGCAGTCGCGGCGATTACGTGGGAATTATTTTCCGGGTTAACAGGCGTGATTCACGCTCACGGTGGCACGGTCGATAAATACATGGGTGATGCGGTAATGGCATTTTGGGGTGCACCGCTGCCAGATCAAGCCCATGCAGAACACGCTGTTGAGGCTGCCCATGCCATGCAAGCGGCGATTGAAAACATGAACATCACGATTTTTAACGCAAAAAATCTGCATATTCAATTGGGTATTGGGATCAACACCGGGATTATGGTAGTGGGTAATTTAGGCTCATCACAACGGCATACCTATACCGTTATGGGGTCTGAGGTCAATAAAGCATCTGCTATTCAGCAGCTTACCCGTGAACAAGGTTATGCTATACTGGTCGGCGAAAATACGGCTGCACAACTGCCTCAGAGTGCAACTATTGATCTGGGTTTAATCGGCAGTAAAAAGCTCCCTTATAAAATTCGAGTCTTTGCGGTAGGTAGCACTAAGCTGCACTAGCGCGGCGACTTTACCAGCAAGGATAATGGATGTTTCTCAAGCAACATGCTTTGTCGGGTTTTGTGTTCATGTTTTGGGTCTTGGGGGGGAATAGAGCGCTTGCTTGTGGGCAAGACGCTGCTACAGCACAAACTTATCAACAGGCAATTACTTTGTTTGATAGCGGTGCTTACGCTGAAGCCCTACCGCTGTTTGAACGTGTTTATGCACAAGAGCCGTTCTGTATTGGCGCAAAACTAGACATCGCGGTGACTCATTTTCGGTTGGAGCAGTACGCGCTTGCCCGCCGTTTATTCCAAGAGATTCTGACGACTCCGGGTATCGCTGAAGGTATACGCCAGCAATGCGAAGGCTTTCTTCTCGTTATTGATGAGAAAACATCGGTATCCACTACCGCAACGTTGGGTAAATTGCCGCGCTTACAAGTGTCAGCGGGTTTAGGTGTGAGTGATAATGTCAATAATGGTTTGGGTTTTGACCGTTTGGCGATTGGGGGAGAGGATGAACCCCTGATGTTGTCGTTGGGTGACAACGCCAAAGCACATTCTGGCAGTTGGCATGATGTAGAAGTCGCGGTAAATCAAACCCTGCCGGTAGTGGATAAGTTGGAAACACAGGCACAATTGACCGTTACATGGCGAGATAATCATCAAAACGACCATTTGGATCTTGCCGTAGTGCGCGGCATGGTTGAAATGAAACCCGGTGAGTGGATGAGTGACGTAGAGCCACGCTTCGTCGTATCAGGCGGCGCGGTACGCTTAGATAATGCGTCTTATCGACAAGATGCCGCCATTGCTGCTCAAGTTCAGGTTCCTAACCCGTTATTGGATAGAAAAATTGCGCTGAGTTACCAGTTAACCGACAGCCATTATACAACGCCACAAGTGGTTGATAATAATAGTATTTCTCATCGTGTGGGTGTGGGGGTTCCACTGCCTAGCCCTGCAAAGCCATTGCATTTAAATGTGGATATGAGCCATCAATGGCCGGGCAGTGCGGAACGTTTGGCGGACTACTCAGAAACGTCCGTGCGTTTTCGGGCTAATTATCAGCCGCCAGAGCGCAAATATGGGCTAACCGCCAGTTACCGTGTGTCGCAACAGCGTGATCGTGAGGTATACAATGAAGTGGCTTTCCCAGATAAGCGGCGCGACCCCACCCAACAGGTGGTGAATTTGGGCTGGTCATGGCAGGTAAAGCCTGATTTAACCTGGGAGGCACGTGTTCAAGCCCGCCAACAAGATTCGGATATTCCCTTGTTTGAAAGTAAGGCGGTTGATGTCACCACCGGCATTCGCTGGCAGTTGGACTAAACACAAGCAAATACTTAATCGTCTTCGATCAAGCGACGCAGATTAGCAATGTCTTCTAAGTACAAATTTTTACCATCTTTACGCACCAAGCCTTCCTCAGATAATTGACCTAGTGCTCTGGAAATGCTTTCGCGGGTTGTGCCTAGCAAAATACCTAAATCGTATTGGGTTGGTAAGTTTTTCACACAAACTTTTTGCCCCGGCACAAGGTTAGGGGGAAGTTGCCCTAATAAATAAGAGGCTAAGCGGTTCACAATGTTTTGTTGTTGCAACACCATGCGGTGCAAATTGTTTTTGCGGATCACTGCCGCTAAATTTTTCATGACCCGTTGTGAGACTTGCGGAATGGTATAAATCAAGGTTTCCGCGTCTTTCACGTTGATGGAGGCGACTTCACAGCGCGTGGTTGCTTGCACGGCTGCCGAGCGCGGATGACCATCAATGACCGCTAACTCACCAAAGTGCGTGGGGGCATCAATAATCGCCAAGGCAATCTCTTGCCCTTGGCGGTTCATGTCTAGCATCCTGACTTGCCCACTGAGCAAAAAGAACAGGCGTTGTGAAGAATCATTGCGTTCAATAATGTAATCGCCACGGCCTGCTTGCTCCAATCGCACGACTTTAGCCCGAAAGGGAGCGCATCAACCCGGGCCGAACGCACCCCCATTGCCCGCGC
>JBEUIR010000100.1:0-7656 GCA_040415395.1 Candidatus Thiothrix namsaraevi | reverse complement strand
GCCAACAATTTGGAAGTGGATTTTTTGGTGGAGCGGGATGATTGCTACGAACTGATTCAGGTGTGTGCAACGCTGCAAGACAGTGCTACCCGCCAGCGTGAATTGCGGGTATTTGCGGTTGCCGCAGCGGAGTTACACAAACCGATCAAACCGCTGATTCTGACGTTGGATGAGAGTGAAACGCTGGTACAAGACGGTTTGAGCATCGACATTCGTCATGTGCTGGAGTGGCTGTGTTTGTAACGTCTACTCTGCCTGTTGCTGTTCCAGCCACGCCAATACATCCTCATTCTGAACCCGCTCATAAATGGCTTCGACAGATAGTGTGGCGTTGACCGATTCCAATACCACTTCATCCCCCAAGAAGTAATAGGTGGATTGCCAACTGGCACTGCGGCGTTGCACTTCGATTTCCGCGAAATCTTGTTCAATCAGCACGTATTCCAAGAGGCTGGGGATGGCGAGGTATTCCAAGCGCTTTTCACCTTTGTCTTTTTTGCGGGTGCTTTTAGAGAGGACTTCGATAATGAGAATGGGGCTTTCCCTGACACGTTCATCGTCTGAAGCATCATCATCACACACCACCACAACATCGGGGTAGCGGAAGCGTTTGCCGAAGGTTTTTACCAACATGTCGCTACTGAGCGGAACGCAAGCGGTGTTCCGTAAATGACTCCACAATAGCCCAGAAATATTAGCGGCAATCAGGTTGTGTTTGAGGCTGCCGCCAGCCATTGCGTAAACCTGACCATCCACATACTCGTGTTTGATGTCGCTGACTTCTTCGCCTGCCAGATAGTCTTCTACGGAAAGGTAATCGAATTTTTCTGCTAATGCTGCCATAACGTCACCTGCTGTTTTGTCTTTTGTTGAGGATAGCATAGCAGGAAGTGAGGATGTCTCAACTCTGGAAAAACTGCGTCGCCGTTTCTCCATCCGGCTGCTGCAACCAACGTTGCGTCAACGCTTCCACCCGCTCTGGGTAATGCGCCACCACCTCCCGCGCAGCCGTTTGCACCGCTGGCAACAAATGCTGATCGCGCAGCAAACTCGCAATTCGCAGCCGCACATCTCCGGTCTGGCGTGTACCCAACACTTCGCCGGGGCCACGCAATTCCAAATCAATATCCGCAATCACGAATCCGTCGGTGGTGGTGCGCATCGCATCCAGCCGTTTCCGCGCCGTCCTGCCCAGCGGATGTTGGTACAGCAGCACACAACTACTCGCCACACTGCCGCGCCCAACCCGACCGCGCAACTGGTGCAATTGCGATAAGCCCATGCGTTCCGCGTTTTCGATCACCATCAAGGACGCATTTGGCACATCCACCCCGACCTCAATCACCGTGGTTGCCACCAAAAGCTGGATTTCCCCCAGCTTAAACTGGCGCATCATGCTTTCCTTTTCCGACCCATGCAGTCGCCCGTGTACCAGCCCTACCGCAACATGCGGCAAGCGTTCGTGCAACATCGCAGCGGTCACTTCCGCCGCTTCGCATTGCAAGGCTTCCGACTCTTCGATCAGCGTGCAAACCCAATACACCTGCCGCCCTTCGCGACACGCGGCGGAAATGCGTTCAATCACCTCATCACGCCGTTCATTATTCAGCGCAACGGTGGTAATCGGCGTGCGCCCCGGTGGTAATTCATCAATTACTGAATAATCCAAATCGCCGTAAGCCGTCATTGCCAAGGTGCGCGGAATCGGGGTCGCGGTCATCACCAACTGGTGCGGGTAATGCTCGCCTTGTTTGCCTTTTTCGCGTAGTGCCATGCGCTGATGCACGCCGAAACGGTGCTGTTCGTCGATAATGATTAGCCCCAGTTGCAGGAATTCCACCGTGCGCTGGAACAAGGCGTGGGTGCCGACCGCAATATGCCCGATGCCCAGCAGTAAATTTTCGACCTTGCGACGGCGTTGGCGCGGGGTTTGATTGCCGGAAATGTACACGGTTTCCACTCCCAGCGGTTCCAGCCAGCGCACTAAGTTGTGGTAATGCTGTTCCGCCAGCAATTCGGTGGGCGCCATGAGCGCGACTTGGAAGCCGTTGGCAATGGCGTGCAAGGCTGCGGCAACGGCGACCAGCGTTTTGCCCGAACCGACATCGCCTTGCACCAAGCGATTCATCGGCACGGTTTGTTGCAAATCGGTGGTAATCTCCGCAATCACGCGGTTTTGTGCATCTGTTGGGGCAAAGGGCAGGGTGTGCAGCAATTGCCGCCAATAGTGATTGGGCGCGGGCATGACGTGTGCTTGCACTTGTTTGAGTTCGTGCCGGGCTTGTTGCACACCGAGTTGATGGGCGAGCAATTCCTCGAAAATCAAGCGGTATGGGCGCATTCCTTCCAGCGTTGAACCTGTTGGCGGCGTATGTAATTTGCGTAACTCGTTGGCTAACGGCGGAAAACGGTGTTGCCTGATGACGCTTTCCGGCAACAAATCCGGCAATGCTTCCACATGCTCCAGCGCCAACTCAATCAAACGGCGCAGGCTGCGTTGCTGTAAACCTTCGGTCGTGGGATAGGTGGGGGTGAGGGTGTTGGCAATCGGTTCGGGGGCATCGGCTTTGAGGTAATGGCATTCGGGGTGCGCCATTTCCAGCTTCATACCGGATTGGCGCACTTCGCCAAAGCAGCGCAGCAACACGCCCTTACGCAAGCTGTATTTCTGGGCAGAAGTAAAGTGGAAAAAGCGTAAAGTCAGCGTGCCGCTGCCATCGTTGAGGTGGCACAACAACATGGTGCGCCCGCGTTGCACCACTTCGGTGGATTCGATTTCACCTTCGACCAGCACTTCCTGCCCGACTTTGAGGCTGGCGATGGGGTAAATGCGGGTGCGATCTTGATAGCGCAGCGGCAAATGAAACAGCAAATCTGCCACGCGCAAAATGCCGAGCCGCACCAATTTTTCCGCCACCGCATCACCCACCCCACGCAAGGCGGTCACAGGTTGCTGTAAAAAATCGGGTTCGGCTGCTTCAGTCATGCCGTAAGTATACTATCGCTTGAAGCGCAATGCCTCTGGGTAGGGGAACACATCTTCGTATTGCCCGTTATTAATCTTGTCTTTTTTGTCTTGCCAGTAACGCGCATCCAACAAGTTGCGGTGGTATTTGAGGAAAAACTTGCGGATTTTGGGGGTAGACAGCAAAAATGTGCCGAATTCTTCCGGGAATACATCATTCGGCTCGACCGAATACCAAGGTTCAGAACGGAATTCATCTTCTGGAAAGCGCGGCGGCGGAATTTTGCGGAAATTGCATTCGGTCATGTAGCTTATTTCGTCGTAATCATAAAACACCACGCGCCCCAATTGCGTGACCCCAAAGTTTTTGTAGAGGAAATCGCCGGGGAAAATATTTGCGCCTGCTAATTGTTTGATGGCATTACCGTAGTCCTCGATGACCCGTTCCAGCGTTGCATCGTCGGCAGTTTCGACGAAAATATTCAGTGGAATCATGCGCCGTTCTAAATAAATATGCCGGAAGATAACGGTGTCGCCGTCAAAGCTAATGCTGCTGGCACAGGTTTCCTGCAATTCTTGCAGCAGTTCGGGCGCGAAACGTTCGATGGGTAGCACCACATCGGAATATTCCAGCATATCCGCCATGCGTCCTACCCGATCATGGCGTTTAACCAACTGGTATTTGTCTTCGACTTGTTGGCGGGTGAATTCTTTTTGCGGGGCGAATTTGTCTTTGATGATTTTGAACACGTAAGGGTAAGAGGGCAGGGTGAATACCATCATCACCATGCCGCGTATCCCCGGCGCGACGATCATTTCATCGCTGGAATGCCGTAAATGGTGCAAGAAATCGCGGTAAAACGCGGATTTACCTTGTTTATGCAAACCAATCGCCGAATACAGCTCTGAGGTATCGCGGCGTGGCAATAAATGCTGCAAAAACGACACCACGGCGGAAGGCACTTGGTGTTCCATCATGAAATACGCTTGTGAGTAGCTGAATACCACCGACAATTGCTTTTCCCCCAGCAATAATGCGTCGATGAACAAACCACCGTTTTCATTATTGAGGATTGGTAGCGCAAACGGAATATCTTCGCGCCCATTGATCATGCGCCCCACCAAATACGCAGCTTTATTACGGAAAAACGGGTGGCGAATCACTGAAAGCTGGAAATTTAATTGCGCTTTGCGGGCAGATTTCCCTCGGTAATGTTTGACGATAGCGCGGAAAATATTGCGCAAATCCCGTTCCAGGTTTTCAAACGGTAATTCAAAACCGGCATTTTTCAATATCCGTGTCAGCGTTTCGCGCAAGCCAATGGTGCCGGGGTAATAACTCAAATAGCTGATTTCTTTGGAGTCAATGTATTCGGTCGAAATAGAGCTGCGCACGAAAATAAATTCGTTGGTGTAATGTTCACGCGAAAACTGGTGGCAGAATACCGAGGTGTAGAAGGTTTCAGCCAATTCGGGTTGTTGGTGGTCCATTAACAGGCGGATGTAGCAATGTTTCACTTCACGCCACAGCGCCAGATTCGCGGTTTTGATTTCGTAGAGTTCTTGCACCATTGAGACGGTTTCTTTGACGCGCCAATCGTACAGCACAATGCGTTCGCGGGAGGCGAGTTGCACGGCTTTCCAATCGGCTTCTTCAAAACGTTGCCGTGCGCCGGAGGTGATGCGCTGGAAGATCTCAAAATGTCGGTTAAAGCCTTTCAGGATGGTGGTGGCAATGCCGCGTGCAAGAGAATTGATCTGCAAAGCCTGTTCTGCCATACCCAAATTCATCCAAAAAACCCAAAAAAAGAAGTCAGAATGTTACAGGAATGTTTGTGTGCACTGCAACAAACTCATGCCGATGCCAACCAGCGCATAACGCCTTGCCCAGCCTCGCGTCCGTTGGCAAGGCACGCCGTCAGTAAGTAACCGCCGGTTGGCGCTTCCCAATCCAGCATTTCCCCAACGCAAAATACCCCCGGTAAGTGCCGCAACATCAAATTTTCATCCAAGGCTTCAAACGGTACGCCGCCTGCGGTGCTGATGGCTTCGTCTATTGGCGTGGTGGCGGTCACGGTGATGGGAATGGCTTTTAAGGTTGCCGCCAGCAGTGGAATATTTTGCCAGTGGGGTTTATCCAGCGTTTCAAACAGCAATGCCGCTTTTACCCCGTCCAATTTCCAATGACTTTTTAGGAAGTTGCCCAGTGTTTTATTAGCGGGCTTTTTGTGCAAGGCGGCTTCCAGTTGGGTGTGGTTGTGGTTAGGCAGCAAATCCAAGTGGAAGGTGGCTGAACCGTGCGTATCCAATGTGTCACGTAAGCGGGCAGAGAAGGCGTAGATTAAGCTACCTTCCACGCCGCGTGCGGTGACGATCATTTCACCCCTGCGCGTTTCGGTTTGCCCCGTCAAATCGGTGAAACTTAAGGTAACGGATTTGAGCGGTGAACCGGCAAAGCGGCTGCTAAGGTGTGTGCTCCACTCGCACAAAAAACCGCAGTTGGCGGGTTTTAAGGGGGCGATGGGGATGTTTTTTGATGCTAGTAAGTTGACCCACGCGCCATCGCTGCCCAGCTTTTTCCAGCTACCGCCGCCGAGGGCGAGGACGACGGCGGTGTAGGGAACGCTCATTGTACCTTGGGGTATTTCAAACACGAGTTGCCCTTGCGCATCCCACCCCACCCAACGGTGACGCGGGTGCACCCGCAACCCGTTACGCTTCAGCCGTGCTAACCACGCCCGCAACAGCGGTGCGGCTTTCATTTCTTTCGGAAACACCCGCCCCGACGTGCCAACAAACGTTTCCACCCCTAACTCGGCAGACCATGCCCGCAATTCCTCCGCGCCAAAGCGTGCCAACAGCGGTTGTATTTGCGGCTGGCGTTCGACGTAGCGGCTACAAAATGCGTCAAACGGTTCAGAGTGGGTAATGTTCAAACCGCCAATGCCTGCCAGCAAGAACTTGCGCCCCAGCGTCGGCATGGCATCATACAAATCCACCGTATAACCCGCGTTGGTAAGCTGTTCGGCAGCCATTAACCCAGCGGGGCCGCCGCCAATAATGATCACACTCAACTGCGAATCCCAATACCTTTATTCAACAAATACAGGCTAAACCCGCCCAGCAGCAGGATAAAGCCCATGATTACCCCGTAACTCAGCCAGATCGACATATCCGACGCGCCTAAAATGCCATAACGGAAGCCATTCACCATGTAAAGCACGGGATTCAGCAAGGAAATGTTTTGCCACAGCGGGGAAAGCATCGCAATCGAGTAAAACACCCCACCCAAATACGTCAGCGGTGTCAGCACAAAGGTCGGAATAATGGTGATGTCATCAAAACTTTTCGCATACACCGCATTGATCACCCCAGCCAGCGAAAACAGCACCGACGTCAGTAAGACAATCGTAAACGTGATGAAAATATGCTGCACACTCAAGGTACTGAAAAACAAGGATACCAAGGTAACAGCGAACCCAACCGCCAAGCCACGCGCCACGCCACCGCTCACAAAACCCGCCAGAATGATCCAATTCGGCATGGGCGAGACCAGCATTTCCGCGACATTGCCCTGAAATTTGCTGCCGTAAAACGACGACACCACATTGGCGTAGGAGTTGGTAATCACCGTCATCATGATCAACCCCGGCGTGATGAAGTCGATGTAGCTATGCCCTTCCATATCGCCGATTTGTGAGCCGATCAGGTTGCCGAAAATCACGAAGTACAGCGCGGTAGTAATCACGGGCGGGATAATGGTTTGCACCCAAATCCGTGCAAAACGCAGTACTTCTTTGACCAGAATGGTGGTGTAGGCTGTCCAGAGTTGTTGTGCATTCATTGCTTATTGTTCTCCACCAGATCCATGAAAAGCTGTTCTAAGCGGTTGGTTTTATTGCGCATACTGTTGACCACGACACCGTGTTCATTGAGGAAGGCGAATACCTTGTTGAGCGAGTAATGTTCTTTATGGAACACGGCTTCCAAGGTGGTCGGGTCTTGCAGGGTGAAATGGCACAGGTTGCTGGTGGTCGGCAATATATCCACGGGGCTGGCAAGGTCGAACACGTAGCTTTCGGTATCCAGCCGGTTGAGAAGCTGTTTCATGCTGGTGTTTTCGATCAACTCGCCCCGGTCGATAATGCCGATAGTGCGGCACAGGCTTTCGGCTTCTTCGAGATAATGCGTGGTGAGGATGATGGTGGTGCCATCCGCGTTGAGTTTGCGCAGGAATTCCCACATGGAGCGGCGGATTTCGATGTCAACGCCAGCAGTGGGTTCGTCGAGGATTAGCAGGCGTGGTTGGTGGATGAGGGAACGCGCAATCATCAAGCGGCGTTTCATGCCACCGGAGAGGGTGCGGGCTTGATCGCGGGCTTTGTCCCACAAGCCGAGTTGTTTGAGCAAGACTTCGGCACGGGCAAACGCTTCCGCACGCGGGATGCCGTAATAGCCGCCTTGATTCACAAGGATTTCGACGATTGGCTCGAAGATATTGAAGTTGAATTCTTGCGGGACTAGCCCGATTTGCGCTTTGGCTTGTTCGCGCTGGGTGTCGAGGTCGTAGCCAAAAATGCTGACCTTGCCTGCGGTTTTGTTTACCAAGGAGCTGGCAATGCCGATGGTGGTGGATTTGCCTGCGCCGTTTGCGCCGAGCAGGGCGAAGAAGTCGCCTTGTTCCACGCGCA
>JBEUIR010000099.1:0-7677 GCA_040415395.1 Candidatus Thiothrix namsaraevi | reverse complement strand
GGAGCAAACCTACCGCGAAGTGCTGAATCAGGCATCAGCTCAGGGGTAGTTCAAGAATAAATTCCGCCCCGTGTGCAGCATCCCCTAGCCGGATGCTGCCACCGTAAGCTTTCAGAATGGAGGCAACGATTTCCAGCCCCAAACCCGTGCCGCCTTTGGTGCGTTTGGTGGTGAAAAACGGGGTGAAAATCTTGTCACGGTTCGCCGCAGAAACGCCTTCCCCATTGTCGTGTAAGCGCAAATGCAATGTACCCCCAGCGTGATGGGCATACACATCCACCTGTTTTGCGCCGTGTTGTAGGCTGTTGTCGAATAAATTAATCACAATGGTTTCCAGCGCATCCGGGGCAATCGCCAGCGGTGTAGTGGGCAGGGCGTTGTGAATCCGCACTGTTAAGCCGCGTTCCTGATAACGGTTGTGCAACGCCTTAAACAAGGCAGGCAAGGTGCTGGTTTCGCGGCGGGTTTCCAGTGAATCCGCGCGGGCTAATTCCAGCAGGCGGTTCACCAGTTGTTTGAGGCGCTGGGTATCTGCCAATAAGTTTTGGATGAATTTTTCACGGCGTTCAGCGGGCATGGTATCAATGTGATCGTGCAGCAATTCCAATGCGCCCTGCATCGCCGTCAACGGCGTTTTGAATTCGTGGGAAACGTGGGTGGCAAAGCGGCGGATATAGTCGGAACGTTCCGCCAGCGCGTGCGACATGCCTGCAAAACTTTCCGACAATTGCGCAATTTCTTTGGTGACGGGATTCTGGATGGGTTCCACTTCGCGCTGTTCGCCTTGGCGTACCCGTTCGGTTTGCCGCAATAACTCGCGAATGGGGCGCGAAATGGTCGACGACACCAATAGAATCAATAATACCGCCAGTACCAACAAGCTCAAGGTGGCAAGCAATACCACGCCCTTATTCGCATACAAGTGTTTGATAATATTATTCGGAGTACGCGACAACAGCAACACACCCTGCAAACGTTCGCCCTCAATAATCGGGAACGCCGTAAACACCCGGATTTGGCTACCCCGACTGATCGAATACAGTGGCGGCGGGGGTTCGTCAGAAATGCGCTGACGGATCACGCTGGCGTATTTCCCTTGCAGCGCCTGTTTGACTTCGGGAATGTGTGCCAGTGACAAACCAATCTCTTCGCGCCCCGCAATCACCGTGCCGTTAGGGTCGAGTAAACGCATACCGGAAAGCGTCACTTGCTGGGTATCACGCAATATTTGATTCATTTGCTCGCCAATCTGGTGGGCTAAAGGGTCAACGGCTTGGGTGCTAGGGCGGGCTTCGGGGCGCGGCGGCTCAATCGGGGCAATTAAATCAACACTGGGCTTAACCGGCGTATAGAACGGGTCATCCAGCGGCTGTTCCCTGGTATACGGCGGATCGGGCTGAGTCAGCGACGTAGAAAACCGAATATAACCGTACTCGCCACCTTGCTGATGCTGGCGCACCAATTGCCGAAACGTAGCCGCCAGTGCCGCCGCTTGCGAAATCAGTTCCAACTCGGTTTGCTGGACTAGCTCATTCTCGTAAATACGGAAAAAATACAGCCCACCCAACGGCAGTGCCAATACCGCCAACATCACCAACAGCAGAATACTCCGCAAGCGGAACAGCGTTTTGCGTGGAAATGGCAGGCGGGCATTTATTGGCATGTGGCAAGTTTATAACCGACTCCATGCACCGTTTCAATGACATTTTCACAACCGATGTCCGCAAACTTCTGGCGAATGTGACGGATATGGCTATCAATGGTGCGATCACTTACATAGACATTACCGTCGTAAGCGTTGCCCATAATGCTGTCACGGCTGAACACGCGGCTAGGTTGGCGGGCAAACAATTGCAACATGGCGAACTCGGTCGCGGTCAGATTTAACGGCTTACTATCCCAACTCGCGGTGTGTTGTTCCGGCTGAATACTGAGCTTGCCATGCCGGAGTGTGCCTTGCTGCACCTCAGTGGCTGGTTTGCCCTGCTGCTGGGTGCGCTTGAGGATGACATTAATCCGTGCCACCAATTCGCGCGGGCTGAACGGCTTAGTAACGTAATCATCACCACCGATTTCCAAGCCTAAAATCCGGTCAATCTCATCATCGCGGGAAGACAGAAATAAAATCGGTACTTCGGAAAACTTGCGGATTTCACGGCAAACCTCCAGCCCATCGAGTTCCGGCATATTAATGTCAAGCACCATCAAATCGACCGCGTGACGGCGGAAGGTATCGAGAGCTTGGCGTCCATCCTCGGTTTGTGTCACTTGCATCCCGGCTTTTTCCAGCGCAAAGCTAATCACATCGCGGATATGGGGGTCGTCGTCGGCAATGAGGATATGTTTATTCATGCAAGAAATTTAACGAAAAGTGAAGGCAAATGGTAGCAGAAAAATATAGAACCCCGACCGACGGGTGTCGCGCCGCCGACCGGAATCCAGAGGAGTCTACGGGCTTCTGCAAGCCCGTCGGGAAAACTGACCGTAATCCAAAGATTATTGTTGTCATCGTCAGTACCCGTTTCGGTGAGTAGTGTCAGGAATAAATGTTACCGGTGGGATGTGCAGGCTTTATCCCCATAATGTGGAAATTCATCGGAAATCATTTGCAGATTCCGTGCAGAAGCCTTTGTCGCATACCGTTATTCAAAGCCTGTTAACAGAAAAATCATGGATTTCTGCAATTCACGCTTGAATTTCCCCTTACTCCATGCTCCAAGATGCATTACAATCGCCCCCTTATTCGCAGTTCCTGCGTTTCTTCTTTGAGATTTGGACAAATGACTGACTTAACACTTTACCGGAATATCGGCATTTTCGCCCACGTTGACGCGGGCAAAACCACTACTACCGAGCGTATCCTGAAACTCACGGGCAAAATCCATAAACTGGGTGAAGTTCACGATGGCGCAGCAACCACAGACTTCATGGTGCAGGAGCAGGAACGCGGGATCACCATCCAGTCGGCTGCAACCACCTGTTTCTGGAAAGGTCACCGTTTCAACGTTATCGACACCCCAGGGCACGTTGACTTCACCATCGAAGTTTACCGTTCACTGAAAGTTCTTGATGGCGGCGTGGGCGTATTCTGCGGTTCCGGCGGTGTTGAGCCTCAGTCTGAAACTAACTGGCGTTATGCGAACGATTCCAAAGTCGCACGTATTATTTACATCAACAAGCTTGACCGTATCGGTGCTGACTACTACCGCGTAGTCAAACAGGTAGAAGACGTACTGGGTGCTCGCCCAATGCCAATGACCTTGCCTATCGGCATCGAAGACAACTTCATTGGTGTCGTTGACCTGTTAACCCGTAAAGCATGGGTGTGGGATAGCTCCGGTGACCCACTGAACTACACCATTCAAGACGTTCCTGCTGACATGGAAGGTCTGGTCGAAGAATGGCGTGAAAAGCTGATCGAAATGGCGGTCGAGCAAGACGACGACATGATGGAAATGTACCTCGGTGGTGAAGAACCAGCCTTGGAAGACATCAAGCGTTGCATCCGCAAAGGCACGATCAATTTGGACTTCTTCCCAACGTTCGCTGGCTCTTCCTTCAAAAACAAAGGTGTGCAGTTGGTGCTGGACGGCGTAGTGGATTACCTGCCAAGCCCGATTGATGTGAACCCGCAGCCTGAAGTTGACTTAGAAGGTAACGCTACCGGCGAATTCGCGATTGTTGATGCTAACCGCCCACTGCGTGCTTTAGCGTTCAAAATCATGGACGACAAATACGGCGCACTGACCTTTACCCGTATCTATTCCGGTACGATGAAAACCGGCGACACTATCCTCAACACCTTCACCGGCAAAACCGAACGGGTAGGCCGCATGGTGGAAATGCACGCTGACGACGCGAATGCAATCGACTTTGCACAAGCAGGCGACATTATCGCCTTGGTCGGTCTGAAAAACGTGCAAACTGGTCATACCCTATGTGATCCGAAAAATCCAGCGACACTTGAACCGATGGTATTCCCAGAGCCGGTTATCTCCTTGGCTATCTCACCGAAAAACAAAGCCGGTGCAGAAAAAATGGGTGTTGCCCTCAACAAGATGGTCAAAGAAGACCCCTCTTTCCGCGTTGAAACTGACCAAGAAACCGGCGAAACCATCCTCAAAGGCATGGGCGAGCTGCACTTGGACATCAAGGTCGACATCTTGCTGCGTACTCACGGTGTGGAAGTTAACATCGGTAAACCACAGGTTGCTTACCGCGAATCCATTACTCAGCGCGTAGAAGACAGCTATACCCACAAGAAGCAGTCCGGTGGTTCTGGTCAATACGGTAAAATCGACTACACCATCGAACCAAACGAAGTTGGTGCAGGTTACGGTTTTGAATCCGTGGTTGTCGGTGGTTCCGTACCACGCGAATTCTGGCCTGCTATCGACAAAGGCTTCCGTGACAGCATGGTAAAAGGTCCATTGGCTGGCTACCCGGTAGTCGACGTGAAAGTAACGTTGCGCGAAGGTGGTTTCCACGCGGTTGACTCCTCTGCCATCGCGTTTGAAATTGCGGCGAAAGGCGGCTACCGTCAAACCATGCCGAAAGCTGGCCCGCAAATCCTTGAGCCGATCATGAAAGTTGACGTGTTCGCACCAGACTCTCACGTGGGTGACGTGATCGGTGACTTGAACCGTCGCCGTGCGATGATCAAGTCCCAAGATACCGCGCCTATCGGTGCACGTATCAAGGCTGACGTTCCACTTTCCGAAATGTTTGGTTACATCGGCGACTTGCGCACCATGACTTCCGGTCGTGGTCAGTTCTCGATGGAATTCTCACATTATGCGGCTTGCCCACGCTCGGTTTCCGATCAGGTTATCAAAGAAGCGCAAGAACGTAAGAAAGCGTTGGACGCTGAGAAATAAGAACCCCTCACCCCAACCCCTCTCCATGAGGGCGAGGGGCTAAGAAAAAGCCCTGCCGGGTAACTGGCGGGGCTTTTTTTTCATAGAAAAATTAATATATAAATAGCCATAATCTATATAAAAGATACGTGAATTTTCGGTCTGCCCCTACCGAACTTTCAGATACCGTGAGTATACTTCATGAAGCCGACCTTACCATTAAGCAATAACGAGGCATTAACCATGAGTACCTCAGACTCCTTCATTGACTTACTGAGTGCCACCGAGCAGCGCTACACCCAACGCACCCCGCAACGCCGCCAAAATGCCAATCTCACTCCCAAACGTATCCTTGCCGACAACGACTTGCTCAGCACCCGTTTCCTCAAGCAAGCGTTGACGGTTTCCCGTGCGGTGGTGCGCATTTTGATACGCAGCAAGGATGGCAAGCTACGCGGTTACGGCACAGGCTTCTTGATTTCCCCACGGCTATTGCTTACCAATAACCACGTTCTCGACAACGCTGAAGCCGCTGGCTACAGCCAAGCCGAATTCAACTACGAATTGGGTGAAAATAATCAGCCCGAAGCCAGCCTGCGGGTGGCACTCGACCCCGCCAGCCTGTTCCTGACCGATGAAGCCCTTGATTACACCCTCGTTGCCGTATCAGCCGAAGCCACAATGGCTGTGTACGGCTGGTTGCCGTTGCATAACCCGCCCGACATCAAGGTGGGGCAATGGGTTAATATCATCCAGCACCCCGGTGGCGAACCCAAACAGCTTGCGCTGCGTGACAATCAAGTGATTGATGCACCGCAACCCTTCCTGCATTACCGGACGGATACGTCTCCCGGTTCCTCCGGCTCGCCGGTATTCACCGATCAGTGGGAAGTGGTGGCATTACACCATTCGGGTGTGCCGTTACGTGATGATCAAGGACGTTATCTCGCCACCGATGGCAGCGTGTGGACACCAGACATGGGCGAGCACCGCATCGCTTGGAAAGCTAACGAAGGTGTACTACTCAAACACATTATTGCTCATATCCAGCAACAAACCCTCCCCCCAGAGCAGCAGGCGTTGTTGGCAGGTGTTTTTAGCCCTGTATCAGCCCCGGTCACTAACGACAGCGATTTACAGTCAGATTTGGCTGCACTGGTGGATAGCATTGACCGTGACTATTACGACGCGGAAACCGACCAAGCCGCTGCTGCGAGTTATTACACCACCATTCAGACGGATGCTGACCCTGAGCAGCTCTTCCAGCAACTCAGTGATTTGGTACGCGCTACCCACCGCAAAACCTTTGCCTACAAACCCAGCACGCACGTCTACCCCTGGGTGGATTTGCACCCCGACCGTAAACTTCGCAGCATTTATTCTGGGGAGACGGTTGAGGCGGAAACCTTCATCCGCGAAGATTTCCGCATTGATCAGCTACGCGCTGCCCGCTTGCGTGAATTCTTGCTGCTGGAAACCTCCACCCCTATCGGGCGTGAACAGTTAGCGCTGGAATGGGAACGTCTGGAAGCCGAATTGCCCTACAACTGCGAACACGTGGTGCCGCAATCGTGGTTTCAGAAAAAAGAGCCGATGCGGGGCGACCTGCATCATCTGTTTGCCTGTGAAAGCCGCTGTAATAGTTTTAGGGGCAATATCCCCTACTTTGATTTTGCCGATTATGAAGAAGTGGTGCGTGATGGTTGCGGCAAACTGGAAAGCAACCAGTTTGAACCCGCCCAGGGCAAAGGGACGGTTGCCCGCGCTACCTTGTATTTCCTGTTGCGTTATCCGCGCTTGGTAGGCGACGCTACCCGTGAACTCCAACGGGAACGCCTGCCGACCCTATTGGCATGGCACACTGCCTTCCCACCGGATGAATACGAATTCCACCGTAATGCCGTCATCAGCGGGATGCAGGGCAACCGCAACCCGCTGATTGATCACCCGGAATGGGCGGAAAAAGTGGATTTTGCACGGGGCATGGGGTGATTAAAACGCCATCACGTAGCTCTTACCACCTTGCTCCAGCACACTATAACGCCCCGTACCATCCGCATTGAAGAACACAAAGCTCGGCTTAACCACCGTATTGCTGCCATCAATGCTCAAGCCTTGCAACAACAAGCTATTATCAAGGTTCAGCAATGGCATGGTATACGTTTTCAAGCGGTAGCTATCAGTCGCAGCTTCAATCGCCACGAATTTTGCGGCTTTTTGTGAATGGTCAGCGTGTAACAAGTACGTGGCGGCGTTGCGATCATCATCTGCCACCGTGCGTTGGTAACGCATATCCGCGCTTTGCTGTGCCGCCGTTTGGAACAAGCTGCCACCTGCCGTCAGCAAATACATGCCATCGTCCGTGCTCCACAGGTTGCTATTGGCAGCACCGACATCGTATTGCCCCTGATACGGCGAGTCATACAACCACCGAGGTGGCATGGTGCTGGTGTCATAACGGTTCAAATCGTTGCTCGCAAAGCGGGTGTCTAGGGTGTAAACGGCTTTCAGGCTTGGCACCGCCTGCAAGCGTGCACCCCCGAATAGGCGTTGTGTACCGCTGTCCTCCTGCACTCGGCCGCTGGCAAGATCAATCACGTACAAATAGTTCCACTGCATATTCGCAGGCGGCGTCGCATAGGCTTTGCCGTCATTGCCCAATGCTATGTCAAACACATTAAAGCCCAGATTGTTGTAGAAGTTTATAATTTCCCCCATCTCCAAATCGACATGCGTCAGTGCACCGTTATGACCAACCACTGCTGTGGTGCCGTCGGCACTGAGCGCGAGGCTGGTAGGGGCGAGTGGCAAGCCGATAGTG
>JBEUIR010000098.1:0-7825 GCA_040415395.1 Candidatus Thiothrix namsaraevi | reverse complement strand
GTCAAGAGTTTTATTGTTCGCGCCCACTCAGTAACAGCGCCATATCCAGCATTTCGTCCCAAAGCCGTTGCGGGTGGCGTGAAACGTCTTGACCCACGCCTTTGCTATGCTGATCCAGCCGTGCTGCCATCGCAAACAAGCGCCGCCAATCAGCATTCAATAGCCGCCGTAACGCCGTTTGAAACAGCCCTTGACGTGTTTTAGGCATTCGCATCAACAAGGCTTGGTTGGACGTGTTATTACGCACATTTTCACACCCCGTATAAAGCTGGCGCAGTAAATCCGCCAGCGCCCACACCACTAAAGGTGTTGCGGTCTCCTCCTCTTGCAATATCCGCATAATGTGGCGAATCCGGCGAGCATCCTGCGCCAGTATCGCGTCAGCAAGGTCAAACACCGTAAAACGCGAATTATCTTCCACCACTGCCATAATATTCGCGGCAGTCATTGGGCGGCTACCGTACAGCAACACTAACTTGCCGATTTCCTGTACCGCCGCCAGCAAATTTCCCTCTACCCGTTCGGTTAAATAGCGCACGGCTTCATTATCCGGCTGCAAACCCGCTTGCTTCATACGCCGCGCAATCCACGCCAAGGTTTGCGCGGGGGACAAATCCCATACTTGTACCGAAACACCCAGTTGTTCGACCTTCTTCACCCAAGCAGCACTTTTACAAGCCTTATCCAACCGCCCGGTCTGAAGCAGTAAAATTTTATCCGTCGGTAAATGCTCAAGGTAATGCTGTAAGGCTTTCGTCCCTGATTGCCCAGCTTTACAGGTCGACAAGCGCACATCGAGCAGTTTTTTGTCGGCAAACAGCGATAACGCTCCGGCTGCGTCATACAACGCCCCCCAATCAAACTGTGGATCAACGGTCATCACGTCACGCTCACTGAAACCCTTTAGCGCCGCCGCTTTGCGAATCGCATCAGCAGTTTCCATGACTTGCAATGGCTCATCCCCACTAATCAGGTAAACCGGAGACAGGGTATGGCGGAGATGCTCTTCAATCTGTTCAGCACGGACTTGCATAGGCGTTATTTAAGTAGTACAAAAAAGAAAATACTAGCATATCAGGCTTTTTGCGTGGTTTTTGTTTAGAATCCACGCCTGAATTAATCCCAGTTGCAGATTACCCCGAAATAAACCATGAAAATCATCTACTTTTCCATCCCGTTATTAAGCAGTATCGTATTCATCAGTGCGCCAGTCACGGCAGAACCCGTTCCTCAAGACGCGGTTTGCCCGTCACAAGTGTTAGCACCTGCCTTGTTCCGCCCTAGTACAGAAGCCGTTACCGTTTACGAATCCAGCACCCGCTACAACACTACGCCTGCCCAGATGGGTTACGGCGAGCGTAAAGTAAAAATAGCCGATGCTTACGTTGAGTACGAGATCATTCCCGCCAAATTCGGCGAAGTGACCGAAACCGTCGAAGTCGAACGCGAACGGGTGGAAATCGAAACATTACCAGCCACTTACCGCACCGAAACCAAACGCATCAAAGTCAAAGCTGCCACCCAGCGCTGGAATCCCAATTGTGCAGCGGTATTGGCAACAGACAATAAGCCAGCGGAAAATTGCTTGCTGACCGTACCGGCAGAATACACCACGGTCACTCGCGAAGTCATTGACAGCCCTGCCCGCACCGTCAAGCGCGTGATCCCCGCCCGCACGGAGACCATTACCCGTAAAGTGCTACTCGAACCTGCCAAAGTAGTGCGCAAAGAAATCCCCGCTGTTTACGCCAACGTCAAATTAGCCAGGGTCGAACAACCCGCGAAAGTAGTCACCACGCAACAAGCCGCCAAAACCCAAAACATACCCGTGGAACAAACGGTGCGCTCAGCATTAATGGTATCCATGCCAGCCTTGTGCGAAGCCTCCGTCAGCCCTGCCACCATCCAACAATTGCAACACCGCTTACAACAACAAGGCTATTACCAAGGCACACCGGATGGCGTATTAGGTCCAAAAACCCGCAGCGCACTGACGCAGTACCAAGAAGCACAGGGTCTTGCCAGTGGCGCTATTACCCTTGAAAGCTTACGAAAATTGCAGCTTCAATAGAGACTTGCAAGCGTTTCCTGTTAAACTCAGCGCAATTTAAAAAATAGCAGAACCAAGGAGTCATCATGTCACAACCGAGCGGAATCCTAATCGGCAAGGGCGAAGAAAAAGTTTTCCTAAACCCACGCTTTGCCAACCGCCACGGCCTGATTGCAGGCGCAACCGGCACGGGGAAAACCATTTCCCTGCAAGTCTTGGCGGAAGGGTTATCCCGCATTGGCGTGCCCGTGTTCATGGCGGACATCAAAGGCGACCTCACCGGCATTAGCAAACCCGGCAACCCGCATCCCAAAGTGGATGAGCGCGTTGCAAAAATCGGCATTGATGACTTCCGCTTTGAAGGCTGCCCCACCGTCATTTGGGATTTATCCGGTGAACGTGGGCATCCGGTACGTGCCACCATTTCCGACATGGGGCCATTGTTACTGTCACAGCTCCTCGAATTAAACGACACCCAAGAAGGCGTGTTGAACATTGCTTTCAAGGTAGCTGACGAGCAAGGCTGGTTGCTGCTGGATCTGAAAGATTTACGCGCCATGCTGCAATACCTCGGCGAAAACAGCAAAACCCTAAGCAATACTTACGGCAATGTCAGCTCCGCTTCCATCGGTGCGATTCAACGCCAATTGCTGGTTCTGGAACAGCAAGGTGCTGACCAATTCTTCGGCGAACCCGCTTTGGATTTGTGGGATTTCATGCGCACCGGCGCGAACGGTTACGGCAATATCAATATCCTCGCCGCTGATCGCCTAATCAATACCCCGCGCTTGTACGCGACTTTCCTGCTGTGGTTGCTGTCTGAACTGTTTGAAAATCTGCCCGAAGTCGGCGATATGGAAAAGCCGCGCCTCGTGTTCTTCTTTGACGAAGCGCACTTGTTGTTCAATGGCGCATCCAAGTCCTTGGTGCAAAAAGTTGAGCAAGTCGTCAAGCTGATCCGTTCCAAAGGTGTGGGGATTTACTTCATTACGCAAACGCCGTTGGATGTGCCCGAATCGGTGTTGGGGCAACTCGGTAATCGCGTGCAACACGCACTGCGGGCATTCACACCGCGTGACCAAAAAGCGGTACGGACTGCTGCCGAAACCTTCCGCCAAAACCCAAATATCGACACTGCCGAAACCATTATGCAAATGGGCGTCGGTGAAGCCTTAGTCTCCGTACTCGATGACAAAGGCACGCCCACTATTGTGCAGCACACCATTATCCGCCCGCCGCAATCACGGATTGGTCCACTGACAGACACCGAACGTAACGATATTTTGCGTACCAGCCCATTTGCAGGGCGTTACGACACGATGGTAGATCGTGAGTCTGCTTACGAACTCTTGCAAAAACGCGCCGAAACCGCCGAGATCGAAGCGGCTGAACAGGAAGCGGAAGCAGCAGCACAAAAAGCCGAACGGCGCACTAACAGCAGCACCCGCCGCGTTGCTGACCGTGAACCCGATAGTCTGCTGGGCAGTATCGGCGAAACCTTCGTGAAAAACGCCGTGAAAGCCGCAACGTCGAGTGCAGGGCGACGCATCGGCACGCAAATCGTGCGCGGTTTACTCGGCTCCCTGTTCAAAGGGCGCTAGGCACTAGCCTTAGCCATTGGGCGCGATAAATCTCGCATTTTCGCGTCCAATTGCTGCATATCGCCGCCGTTCGGTGTAGAATCTTACGTTTTTACGGTTATTCGAGAGCGAAGGCACATTTCAATGGCAAGCATTCTTCTGCTCAACGGCCCTAACCTGAACTTGCTCGGCAAGCGTGAACCGGGGCATTACGGCAATATGACACTGGCTGATATTGAAGCGCGTCTGACAGCGTTAGCAGATCAGCAACAACAAACGCTACATTGCTATCAGCACAATTCCGAAGGTGCTTTGGTGGATCGCATTCATCAGGCTCTCACGGAACACGTGGATTTCATCCTCATTAATCCCGGTGCTTACACGCATACCAGCATTGCGCTGCGGGATGCCCTACTGGGTGTCGCGATACCGTTTATCGAAATTCATCTGTCCAATGTACACCGGCGCGAACCTTTCCGTCATCACTCGTATCTGTCTGATATAGCCGAAGGCGTGATTTTGGGGCTTGGTACAATGGGCTATGAACTCGCACTGTATGCCGCTATACAGAAACTCAACAAACACGACAGAGCATTAACTTATGATGGACGTTCGTAAAATACAAAAATTAATTCAATTGCTCGAAGGCAGTGATGTCGCCGAAATCGAAATCAAAGAAGGCGAAGATTCGGTGCGCATCAGCCGCATCAACTCTGGCATGACGTTAGCCGCAGCACCACAGCCATACTATGCTCCGCAACAGCCACAAGCGATGATGTCCGCTCCCGTTGCTGCTGAGCCTGTCGCCGCTGCTACCCCTTCAGGTCATATTGTCGAATCCCCGATGGTCGGCACGTTCTACCGCGCATCCTCCCCAACCGCTAAACCTTTCGTCGAAGTTGGGCAAAGCGTTAAAGTTGGCGATACCCTGTGCATTATCGAAGCGATGAAAATGCTCAACCAAATTCAGTCTGATGCTACCGGTATTGTCAAAGCCATTTTGGTTGAAAATGAGCAGCCGGTGGAATTCGGGCAACCACTGTTCATCGTTGAATGATGTTTGTGATTCGGTAAACACCGCAGGGGTGACAACATGTTGAAAAAAGTACTGATCGCAAACCGGGGCGAAATTGCCTTGCGTATCTTGCGGGGCTGCCGCGAACTCGGCATTAAAACCGTGGCGGTACACTCCACCGCTGACCGTGACCTCAAGCACGTGCGTCTTGCCGACGAATCCGTGTGCAT
The DNA here is from genome assembly GCA_040415395.1 of Candidatus Thiothrix namsaraevi. GTDB lineage: Bacteria > Pseudomonadota > Gammaproteobacteria > Thiotrichales > Thiotrichaceae > Thiothrix > Thiothrix namsaraevi. The sequence goes on along the minus strand of JBEUIR010000098.1, from coordinate 2,950 downwards.
CGGCCCACCACGTTCCACGGATAGTTACCTGAACGTTCCCGCCCTGATCAGCGCGGCGGAAGTCACCGGTGCGGATGCCATTCACCCCGGCTACGGCTTTTTGTCGGAAAATGCTGACTTTGCGGAGCGCGTCGAGTCCAGTGGTTTCGTCTTCATCGGGCCGCGTGCCGAAACCATTCGCCTGATGGGCGACAAAATTTCGGCAAAAGATGCCATGCTTGCCGCAGGTGTCCCGTGCGTTCCCGGTTCAGAAGGCGGCACACCGGAAGACCCCGAAGAAATCCTTAAAATGGGTACGCGCATTGGCTACCCCTTGATTGTCAAAGCCACGGGCGGTGGCGGCGGTCGCGGGATGCGCGTGGTGCATTCCCCCGATGAGCTGGTAGCAGCCGTTACCCTCACCCGTGCTGAAGCCAAAGCCGCTTTCGGCAACGACGTGGTGTTCATGGAAAAATTCCTGCAACGCCCGCGCCATATCGAATTGCAAGTATTGGCGGACTCCCACGGTAACGCAATTCACCTGTGCGAACGCGATTGCTCGATGCAACGCCGTAACCAAAAAGTGGTGGAAGAAGCCCCTGCCCCCTTCATTACCGCAGAGCAACGCACCCGCATTGGCAACCGTGTTGCCGAAGCTTGCCGTAAAATCGGCTACCGGGGCGCAGGCACGTTTGAATTCCTCTACGAAGACGGCGAATTCTATTTCATCGAAATGAATACCCGTTTGCAGGTCGAACACCCGGTCACGGAAATGATTACCGGCGTGGATTTGGTGAAACAACAATTGCTGATTGCCTCCGGCGAAGTGTTGAGCTTGCGTCAGGAAGACATCAAGGTCAACGGTCATGCGATTGAATGCCGCATCAATGCCGAAGACCCGCAAACCTTTGCGCCGTCACCGGGCAAGATTACCCGTTACCACGTTCCGGGCGGCTTAGGGGTGCGGGTGGATTCGCACATTTACACCGATTACAGCGTACCACCGTACTACGACTCCATGATCGGCAAGCTGATTGTCCACGGGCAAGACCGCGAAACCGCCATCAACCGGATGCACGGCGCACTCAGCGAAATGGTCATCGAAGGCATTAAAACCAATATCCCGCTGCAAACCCGCATTATGGAAGACCCCGCGTTCCGTGCCGGTGGTGCTGATATTCACTACCTCGAAAAAATGTTGGGAATGCATAAATAATGAGCTGGCAGCAATTGGTTTGTCATACCACGTCCTCCTATCAGGAAGTGGTCGTCGACACAATGGAAGCCGTGGGAGCGGTTTCCATTACTTGGCAGGATGCGGAAGATGATCCCATCCTCGAACCGCGCCCCGGCGAAATGCGTTTATGGAATAATCTGGTGGTCACGGCATTGTATGAGGAAGACACCGACCTCCATGCCTTGCGCTTACTGCTGGAAACCCGCAAAGCCGACTGGCAAATCGAATCCGTGCTGTACGAAATCGTCGAAGACCAGCCGTGGGAACGCGCTTGGATGGATAGTTTCCAGCCTATGTGCTTCGGTAAACGCTTGTGGATTTACCCCAGTTGGTTTGAAACCCCCGACGATGACAGCGTAAAGCTGTTGCTTGACCCCGGTCTGGCGTTTGGTACGGGTACGCATCCGACCACGGCACTGTGCCTTGAGTGGCTGGATGGGCAGGATATGACGGGTCAAGAAGTGCTGGATTACGGTTGCGGCTCTGGCGTGCTTGCCATTGCTGCACTCAAACTCGGTGCGAAACATGCCGTGGGCACGGACATTGACCCGCAAGCATTGCTGGCAACCCAAGACAACGCCGAACGCAACAGCATTGACCCTGCGCTGTTGCATACCTGTTACCCCGAACAATTGCCGAAGCAGACGTGGGATGTGGTCATGGCAAACATTTTGGCAGGGCCATTAGTGGAACTCGCCCCCGCATTATTAGCGGCATTACGCCCCGGTGGAAAATTGGTATTGTCGGGTATTTTGGCAGAACAAGCTGCCGCCATTACCGCTGCTTACCAAGCATCATTAGATGAGTTTTCGCTGGTACAAAAAGAAGATTGGCTGCGGGTCACAGGGGTACGCCGCTAGTCTGTATTTTTTGTGCAACTGCGCTACTGGTGATATTTTCTCTCGCCTAAACTAGGCATTTTTGCCGAACAACAACTAGAATAAAGCGATTACTCAAATGGCGCGGAGTCATGTATACACAGTGTAACCACTGCAACGCGATTTTTCGCGTTACCATGAAAGAATTAACAGCAGCCCAAGGGTTGTTGCGCTGCGGTGAATGTGACAACATTTTCGACGCGATGAAAAGCTTAAGCCAAACACTGCCCGAAGAGCGCCGCTTTGCCAAATTAGGGGCAGTGGCTGCGGCGGATGTTGCCGACATTCTTCCTCCCCCACTCAAATCCACCCAAGCGGTTTCACGCCCGCGACGCCAGTGGTCGTGGCCACAAAAAATCTCAACAGTTTGGTTATGGGTAATCCTCGGCATACTGGCTTTATTGTTGCTATTGCAAGTGCTTTACAGCAGCCGTCATTGGTTAGCACAACAACCCTTTACCGCAACACTCACCCAACAAGTGTGTGATCTCATTGGGTGTAGTATCACTCAAGCACGCGATATAGCTAAAATCAATCTCTTAAGCCGCAATATTTATTCACACCCCAATACCCCTAACGTTCTGACGATTAGCGCATCCATCCAAAATGATGCGGCGTTCCCCCAGCCCTACCCCCTGATTGAAGTCAGCTTTTTGGATAAAAACAATAAAGTCATCGCTTTACGGCGCTTTCCACCGGAAGAATACCTTCCTAATTTTAGCGGGCAACTCATGCCAACGGGTACGCCAGATGAGTTATTGCTCAACATTACCGATCCCGGTGAAATAGCCGTGCGTTTCCAGTTTCATTTCATGTAAAAAAGAATATTGCAGTACACTAATGGTAAACATTGGTG
>JBEUIR010000097.1:0-7869 GCA_040415395.1 Candidatus Thiothrix namsaraevi | reverse complement strand
GGTTTGCACATCCTCTACCTCGATGATTCCATTATCGTGGTCGAGAAACCTGCTGGTTTGCTCTCGGTTCCCGGTCGTGGTGAAGATAAGCAAGATTGCATGGTTGCTCGTGTACAAGCCGAATTTCCTGATGCACTCATCGTGCACCGTCTGGATATGGGAACGTCAGGGATTATGGTGATGGCGCGTGGCAAGGCGATGGAACGTGCCTTGAGTATCCTGTTTCAAACGCGGCAAGTGCATAAACGTTATGAGGCTGTGGTGGCAGGGCAGGTTACACCGACCCGTGGTGAAATCCATTTGCCGCTGTTGACGGATTGGCCGAACCGACCGCGCCAAATGGTGAGTTTTGCGTTAGGCAAGCCGTCGTGTACGCGGTATCAAGTACGGGTTTACCATGCGGAAACCGATACCAGTCGGGTGGCGCTTGAGCCAATTACGGGGCGTACTCACCAGTTGCGGGTGCATTTGCAGGCGTTGGGGCATCCGATCTTGGGTGATGAGTTGTACGCGAGTGCGGCGGTATGTGCCAAAGCGCAGCGTTTGCTGTTACATGCGGCGTGGATTAGCTTCCTCCACCCCTTGACCGCAGAGGTTTTGAGCATTAACAGCTCAATTCCTTTCTAAATGCTGGTATCCTCCACGGGATTGCGTCAAAATCTGCGCAACCGTCAGCGGGAACTCTGTGGGCTAACCGTGTTCTAACCCGTGACGGTATATTATAAATTATTGAGGTGCTTATTATGAAAACTTCCATGCGTACTTTGTTGATTGGTGCTGTGTCTGTTGCATTATTGGCTGGTTGCAGTCCTACTGGTGAAATGACCCGTGCACAACAGGGTGCGATAGTCGGTGCGTTGGGTGGTGCGGTGATCGGTAAAAATACCGCGAACAAAGACGATAAACGTGCCGTAGCAGGCGCTATTATCGGTGGTGTGGCAGGTGCTGCTATCGGTAATTACATGGATCAGCAAGAAGCTGCTCTGCGTCAGCAAATGCAAGGCACGGGTGTCGAGGTAACTCGTCAGGATAATAATATTGTCCTCACCATGCCAGATGCGATTACCTTTGACTTCGGTCAGGCTGGGGTCAAGCCACAGTTCTATGGCGTGTTGAATAATTTGGCGACTACCTTGAACCAATTCCCTGAAACCCGTGTGCAGATTGCCGGGCATACCGATAATGTCGGTAGTGATGCCGCCAACCTGCAATTGTCACAGCAACGGGCTAACAGTGTGCGTTCTTACATGGCGAGTAATGGCGTGAATGCACAACGTATGCAGGCGGTGGGTTACGGTGAAAGCCGTCCTATCGCGGATAACAGCACTGATTATGGCCGTGCACAAAATCGCCGTGTTGAAATTACGTTGATCCCTGTTCAACAGTAATTCAATTACAATAGTCGGAAATCCGGCACATAGACTATAATCCGTTATATTATGAAGGCTCCATAGGGAGCCTTCTTTGTATGAAAAAATGGATTTAACGTGCGGGAACAAATTCCAAACATCATCACAGTGATTCGTATCCTTTCTATTGCGCCGATTTGTTGGTTGCTATGGAAGGGTTCTTATGGTTTTGCCTTGGCATTATTGGTGCTGGCAGGCTTGTCGGATGCCTTAGATGGGTTTTTGGCACGGCGCAATGGCTGGTTTACGCGCTTAGGGGCGGTCCTTGATCCGGTAGCAGACAAATTATTTGTGGTTTCGGTATTTATCGTGTTTGGCTTGAAAGGCAGTTTGCCTTGGTGGTTAATAGCGTTGGTGATCGGACGCGATGTGGTGATTGTGTTAGGAGCTGTTACGTATCGCCTAGTCATGGGTGCGTTGGATATGCGCCCGCTGGTGATCAGCAAGCTCAACACCGGTTTGCAGATTTTTCTGTTGGCAACCACGCTGTTGCACGTGGCAATCTATGCATTGCCGGATTGGTTTAATCTGGGCTTGCAGTGGGCAGTGGGCGTGACAACGGTGTTGAGTGGGTTTGCCTATGTGTTGCTGTGGAGCCGTTATGCGTGGAGGAAACGTCGAGTATGATACTCAGTGGACGCTGGTTTTGGTTAGTGACAGGGAGTATTGCCGTCGCATTGCTGTATGTGCTTGCTCCGATTTTAACCCCTTTTTTGGCTGCGGCATTTTTGGCTTATTTGGGCGACCCGCTGGTTGATAGCTTGGAGTCGTGGAAGTTGTCACGTACCTTCTCGGTGGTGGTGGTCTTTTTAAGTATCTTTCTGTTGTTACTGCTATTTTTCTTGTTTTTAGTGCCCGTGCTGGAAACGCAGATGAAGTTGTTTATCAATAAAATCCCTGCTTATCTTGATTGGGTGGTGACTGTTTTGGGACCTTATCTGCACCAGAAGTTTGGGGTTGATACCACTGTTTTGGAAGTCGACCATATTAAAAACGTGATTGCGACACATTGGAAAGAAACGGGCGGGTTTATTCGTAATGCGATTCAAACCATTTCTAAATCTGGGTTTGTGGTATTGGGTTGGGTGGCAAATCTGGCGTTAATTCCGATTATTACGTTTTATTTGTTACGTGACTGGGATCGCATGGTGGCGTATATCGACGATTTATTGCCGCGTGCGGTCGAGCCATTGGTGGCTAAATTGGCGCGTGAATCCGATGAGGTATTGGGGGCATTTTTGCGCGGGCAGTTGTTGGTGATGCTGGCGTTGGCGGTGATTTATTCCATTGGATTGTCGTTGGTGGGCTTGGAATTCGCTTTGCTGATTGGTTTGATTGCTGGGGTGGTGAGTTTTGTTCCTTACCTCGGTTTGATTGTCGGTGTGGCGATTGCAGGCATTGCTGTCCTGTTCCAAACTCAGGATGTCTTTGATCTGTTTTGGGTATTCGCCGTATTTGGGGTTGCGCAGATGATTGAAGGCACTATCCTAACCCCGTTATTGGTGGGGGAACGGATTGGTTTGCATCCCGTGACCGTGATTTTCGCCGTGTTGGCAGGCGGGCAATTGTTTGGCTTTTTTGGGGTGTTGTTGGCATTGCCGGTGGCTGCGGTATTGGCGGTGATTATGCGGCATCTCCACGATTCTTACAAACAGAGTCAGATTTACAGTATTAATCATCCTGAGCCATTGGACGTGATTGATTTGGACGATGGCAGTAACGAGGTGAAAGAACAGGCATGACGCAACAACTGACCTTGAATGTGGGAATGCGCGAAGGTCATCGTTTCAGTTCATTTTTTGTGACGCCTGAAAATGCTGAGTTGCTGGGGATTTTGAAAAACGGTTTTGAACGTGAATTCCCGCAAATTTTTTTGTGGGGCGATACCGAGGCGGGGAAATCGCATTTACTGCAAGCTTATTGTGAGCGCTATTATCAGCGCGGTTTAATGGCAGCTTATGTGCCGCTGGGCAGTTGCGCCCAATACGGTCCCCGCGTGTTAGCCGGTGTCGAGGGCAAACATCTGGTCGCGGTGGATGAACTCGATGCGGTAATTGGGCAACGTGATTGGGAAGTGGCGTTGATGAACCTGATCAATACTTGCCGCGCTAATTATCAGCCGCTGATGATGGCAGCACGTCTTAATCCCCGTGAAATGGCTTGTGTGTTACCCGATTTTTCCTCACGTTTGCTGTGGGGCGCGGATTATCGGGTGCATCCGGTGCAAGGCGGGCAATGTTTGCAAGCGATGGCATGGCGTGCCCATCATCGTGGCTTTGAATTATCAGAACACGTCATGAAATATATTGAGCGGCATTATCCACAAAATATGACTACCCTCATGGCAATGCTGGATCAATTGGATGTCGCCAGCTTAACCAGAGGGCGTAAAATTACGCGCGAATTTATCCGTGAAGTGATGCAAAAAAACACCAATGCATTACCGCTAAAACCAGGAGATTGATATGGATATGAAGATTTTCTTAGATCAAATGCTGCAATCCGGCAAAGAACTGGCGCAAAAAGGTCAGAATATGGCGGAACAAAAGCTCGGTGTTCCGGCTGAAGGTGAACAGCGTGAACAGATGTTGTCTGGCATGAAAACGGGGGCAGCCGCCGCTGGGGTATTGGCCTTATTGCTGGGAACCAGTGCGGGGCGGCGGGTCACGGGGGCGGCGGTGAAAGTTGGTAGCTTGGCCGCTTTAGGTGGCTTGGCTTATCAGATGTATCGTCAGTGGGAAACCAATGCGGGCAATGCCAGCACGGCGACGCCAAGTGACCCCACGTTACTGGAAGCACCTGCCCCTAAGGCGACTGCCGAGATTCTGTTAAAAGCAATGATTGCTGCCGCTAAAGCCGATGGGCATGTGGATTCTGCTGAATTGGCGAGTATCCGTCAGCAATTAGCGGGTATTGAGACTGAAGCGAATGTCAATGAGATGATTCTGCATGAATTAGCACAGCCCTTGGATGCTAAGCAAATTGCAGCGTTGGCGAATAACGATTTGGCGGTGGCAACGGAGATTTATTTGGTCTCAGCAGCCATTATTGATGGCGCTAATGAAGCAGAAAAAGCCTATTTAGAAGACTTGCGCAGTGCTTTACAATTACCTGAAGAGGTTTCCGCGCCGTAAGTTGGTACTCATCTGGTAGAGATGCAAAATCTTGCGTCTCTACGGGTAAGTTGTGTGGCTTCAGGATTTGTCATAGTCCTCAAACACGTCTTTCAGACGACGCTCTAGCGCTTTGCGCTCTAAGTAGTCTTCGAGATTACGCCGTACCACGTGAGGTTTAATTTTCTTGCCATCCGTGTGTGCGGCTGCTTTTTCTAACTGGAAAAGTTCGTCTTCTTGTTCCGTGTAATAGTCTTTGTTATCACGCATGAAATAACTCCTTGTGTCGTTATTTAGTTGATTTTCATCAGTTTTATATGGGTGACAATTGTATGCAGCATTAACTTAACTCATGCTGATTATTTTACCGCTTGTTGCCTGAAAGTCGCCGCTTGTGCGCGTAATTGCTCTGGTGTTATATCACCAACAAGACGCAATGCCCGCAACTCTTCTCCGGCATTGTTGAAAAATACAATAGCAGGAGGGGCTACGACATCGAAGCGTTTTTGCAGTGCCAAGTCATGTTCATTCTGGTCAGTGACATCGACTTTCAAAAAGAGGGTGTTACCCAATATTTTGATGGATTCTGGATCTCTGAAAGTGGTTTTTTCCATCGTATGGCAATAGCTGCACCAATCAGCATAGAAGTCCAGCATCACAGGGCGTTGTTGCGCTTTCGCTTGTTGCAGTGCAGTTTCTAGCGCGGCAACGTTTTGAATGCGTTGAAACGAGATGGCGACCTCAGCGGCTTGACCAGACGCTATGCCTACGGAAAAAACACCTTTTAGTGGTTGCAGCAAGTTCGTGCTACCGGCAGCTAAACCGAGCAAGATTAATGCGCCGTAGAATAATTGCAGCATACCCGTGCTTTTCCAAAAACGCCCCCAGCCTCCGGCATCTTCGTCAACTTTTTCCAATGCGCCCATGTAAACACCGGATGAAACTAACAGAATGCCGGTAAGTGCCATCGTGATTTCGATGGAAACGATACGGCTGAGCATGTAAATCGCCACACCCAGCATAATAATGCCAAAGAGTGCTTTGACGGTATCCATCCAAATGCCAGCGCGTGGTAACAGATGCCCGGCAGACGTGCCAATGAGAATTAAGGGTACACCGATACCCATTCCCAGTGAGAATAAAGCAGCCGCGCCTAACCATGCATTATGGCTTTGGGTAATAAACGTTAAAATACCGGCAATCGCTGGACCAGCACAGGGCCCAACAATCAAGGTTGAGAGGAAGCCCATAATGGCAGCGCCAACAAAGCTACCGCTTTCTTGTTTATTACTGAGGTCATTTAAACGGCTTTGCAGGCTATTAGGTAATTGTAAGTCGTAAAAGCCAAACATGGAGAGGGCGAGAGCGACAAAGAGTGCGCTCATTAAACCGATGGCAATGGGGTGTTGCAGCACCGCTTGGAGGTTTTGCCCAAAATATCCAAAGACAAAACCAACAATCGCATAAGCGATTGCCCCTGAAACAACATAAGTGACGGAAAGCCATAAGGCTTTACTGGAAGAGGTGTTGCCAGACCCTGCAATGATGCCAGAAAGAATAGGAACCATCGGGAAAATACACGGGGTGAAAGCCAGTAATAAGCCTAACCCAAAAGTAATTGCCATGATTTGCAGAAACGAGCTATCTTCAAGGCGTTGCGTTAATGCATCTTGTTGATTAAGCGGGGCTTGAGTAGCGGAATTGCTTTCAGTGCCAGTGACTGGTTTCGCATCTGCCAAACCAGTCAGCGTCAATTCACGGCTTTGTTTGACCGGGGGGTAACAAATGCCTGTGCTATCGGAACAACCTTGGTATTCGGTTTCCACCACCAGCTTTTGCAAGCCGGTCGATTGCAGTATTGGGATTTTGACATCAATATCTTCACCGTAGACTTCTATCTTGCCAAAGTATTCATCGTCAACGATTTTACCTGTCGGAAAAATAGGTGAGCCAAGCGTGACACCTTGTGGTTCTTTAACAGTGAATTGAATTTTGGGACGGTATAAATGATGGTCTGGCTGGATAGTCCAATGCGCATTTAACATGCCTTTATCGAGTGCAGTGAGTTCAAATACGAATGCCTGCTCGACGGGAATGGCACTGCCAACTTTGGGTTTCTGAGCCTGTTTAATAATGTTGGTCAGTGCTGTATCGGCAGCCGGTGTTTCTGTCTTGGCTACCGGTGGTGCGGTTTTATCAGTGGTATTATCTAGCGCAGCTAATTGTAATTTAGCGGTTTTTTTCTGAGGGGCATAACATAAACCTGCATCGGCACACCCCTGATATTTGACTTTGAGTGCCAGTTCCAGCGCTTGTGAAGCGGTTTGACCGCGCTCGACCGGAATCTCAATTGCTACCTGATTATGGTAAACCTCGGTCTGACCAAAATTAGGGTCGTTTTTACTTTCACCAGTGGGAAATGCTGGGGCAGACAAGCTTAAGTTTGGCGTTTCCGCCTCAAATGTAAAGCGTTCACGATAAAGATAATAGCCTTGGGCAATATCCCAAGTCGCTTTGATTTTATCAGGTGCAATGACTTCAGCCTTGAATTTGAAGGCTTGGTCTGGTGGCAGCAGGTCTTCCTGCTTGAGTGCATGAGCTTGCATCGAAGCCACCAGCAACAGCAGGAAGCAGAGTAGTTTTCTCATTGTTGGTCGCTCTCTAACCTGCACACGGGGGATGGGCTGTTAGCCTGATCCGGCAGGAATCTCATTACAAGTATGCAATCCGTCATCTTTCAGTGTGGTGTAATTGAATTCGGGTAATAGTAGAGTAAATGTCAGAGATCGGCAAAATATCTTCGCACCATTTTGCATCATATCGAGTGTTTTTGTGGGTCGGCAGGGATGTGAGCCTAAAGTCGTCGCCTGAAATTGTGCTTTATGCAACATGATGTGGTTTGAATGCAACACGTTGTCTGTGGATAAAACGAAAGCCTAAGGCGCTCAGGCTTTCGTCATGGTTTGCGCGATTGGCAATTATTCAGGAATCAAGCAGTCGTTTAAGTCACGGCCGCCAGAGATCCATTCTTCAACCCAGCCTGGTTTTCTGCCGCGCCCGCTCCACGTTTGTTCTGGGTTATTGGGGTTGCTGTATTTTGGTTTAACAATACGTTTTTTAGCGGGGCGTGATTGCATGACTTCTATAACTTCTTCAAGTGTAAAGCCTGAACGCTCAACCATGTCTTCAATCGCTTCGCGTAAACTTAATAGCTCACCGTCACGGCGATTGGCAATCGCACTCTCAATACTGCCTTTGAGTTTTTCAAGTTCTAAAACACTGAGGTTGGAAATATCAACATTAGACATGAATAACACCTTTCCTTTTGCATTATGTTTACGCGAAGC
>JBEUIR010000096.1:0-7887 GCA_040415395.1 Candidatus Thiothrix namsaraevi | reverse complement strand
GAACTCCCCGGTTTGCGCCACCGCCTCGAAGACTTGGAGGCGAATATCGAATACGAATTGCAGCAATTCACCTGCAAGGTCGGGCATAAAGTCAGCTTCAACAAAGCGGCACGGGAACAATACCTCGCGTTTGCACAAACCCCAGCGGCAACCTGGCGGGCGAATTTCCGCGACCTCAATTCCAGCATCACGCGCATGGCAACGCTGGCAAATGGCGGGCGGATTACTGAAGAAAGTGTGACGGAAGAAATCCGTCGCTTGCGTTACGATTGGGGCAATTTCCAGGAAGTCGCAGCCAGTAACGGCACGGATAGTGTGTTACGTGACGCCTTGGCAGAAGACGTGTTGGAAACTATCGACCATTTCGACCGAGTGCAATTGGCGGAAGTCATCCGCGTGTGCCGCACCGCCAAAAGTCTCGCGGATGCGGGACGCCGCCTGTTCAATATCAGCCGCACGCAACGCAACAGCGCGAACGATTCGCACCGCCTGCGGGTGTATTTGCAGAAATACGGGCTAACCTTTCAGCAACTCACTTTGATTGGCGGGAATTCCCCAGCCCAGACTTAGGCATTTGGAAGTCGTAGAGACGCAGAATTTTGCGTCTCTACGTTTTTTCAACGCTAGGCGTTAAATGGCATTACGACACTTTCGGGTCGAGCTTGCCAGCTTTGTACATACCAAACATGGTTTCCAGTGAGATCGGCTTGATCTTGCTGGCTTGACCGGCACAACCAAACGCTTCAAAACGCGCTTGGCAAATGCCTTTCATCGCGGCTGTGGATTCTTTCAAGAACTTACGTGGGTCAAAGTTAGACTTGTTATCGTGCAGGTGCTTACGGATGGCACCCGTCGATGCCATGCGCAGGTCAGTGTCGATATTAACTTTACGTACACCGTGCTTGATGCCTTCGACGATTTCAGAAACCGGTACGCCGTAGGTTTGACCCATGTCACCGCCGTAGTTGTTGATGATTTCGAGCCAATCTTCTGGCACAGAAGAAGAGCCGTGCATAACCAAGTGAACGGTGGGGATGCGAGCGTGAATTTCTTTCACACGGTCAATACGCAGCACGTTGCCGGTAGGCTTTTTGGTGAATTTGTATGCGCCGTGGGAAGTGCCAATCGCAATCGCCAGCGCGTCAACACCGGTTTTGCTTACGAAGTCAGCCGCTTCTTCTGGGTCAGTCAACAGCATGGAGTGATCCAACACGCCTTCTGCGCCGTGACCGTCTTCTTCACCCATCATGCCGGTTTCGAGTGAACCCAAGCAACCCAATTCGCCTTCCACAGAAACGCCGCAAGCGTGCGCCAGTTCAACCACTTTACGGGTAGTTTCCACGTTGTATTCGTAAGTAGACGGGGTTTTCGCATCCGCCATCAACGAGCCATCCATCATGACCGATGAGAAGCCGGACTGGATAGAACGGAAGCAAACCGCTGGCTCAGCACCGTGGTCTTGGTGCATAACCACCGGGATGTGCGGGTACATTTCGATAGCCGCTTGTACCAAGTGACGCAGGAACGGTTCGCCCGCGTAAGAACGCGCACCGGCAGAACCTTGCAGAATAACCGGGGAGTTGCACGCATCAGCCGCTTGCATGATGGCGTGGATTTGCTCCATGTTGTTAACGTTGAACGCTGGCATCCCGTAGCCGTTTTCAGCCGCGTGATCCAGTAATTGACGCAAAGAAATCAAAGCCATGTTGTTCTCCTCAAAATGTTATGTAAACTGTTAATGTATTGTGCTTTAGCCGTCGTGGTGTTCACCGACACGCAGAATCTTGAGCTGATTGGTGCCACCTTTCGTACCCATCAAATCGCCTTTGGTGATAATGACCAGATCACCGTTCTCCACGATACCTTCTTTGATCATTAACTCAACGGCTTGCCGGTTGGCGATTTTCGGGTCTTTCAGCGGTTCATGCAATTTCACCGGGTAAACCCCGCGATACATGCTGACCCGCCGCGCTGCTTCATCATTGGAAGTCAGCGCGTAAATCGGAATACCGGAACGAATCCGCGACATCCACAACGGGGTCGCACCCGATTCAGTCAATGCCGCAATCGCCCGCACCCCCATGTGATTGGCGGTGTACATGGTAGCCATTGCAATGCCTTCGTCAATGCGCCCAAAACGGTCTTCCATGCGATGTCCGGAGCGGCGAGTTTCCAACGAATTTTCTGCCTCGTTGCAAATGTTAGCCATCGTTTTCACCACGAGTGCCGGGTGTTTACCGGTCGCGGTTTCACCGGACAACATCACCGCATCCGTACCATCCATGACCGCGTTTGCCACGTCGAAAACTTCCGCCCGCGTGGGGATGGGGTTATCGGTCATGGTTTCCATCATTTGTGTGGCAGTAATCACCGCACGGTTGAGGGTGCGTGCGCGGCTAATCAAGCATTTTTGCGCTTGCGGTAGCTTGGCATCACCGATTTCCACCCCCAAATCACCGCGAGCAATCATAATCACGTCAGAAGCAAGAATGATTTCATCACGAATGGTGGGTTCCATCGTCTCAGCGCGTTCCATTTTAGCAACGATAGCGGCTTTGCAACCAGCTTCCAATGCCAAACGGCGGGCTTCGTGAATATCGTCAGCAGAACGCGGGAACGACACTGCCAAGAAATCCACGCCGATACTGGCGGCAGCGGCAATGTCTTCCTTATCTTTATCGGTCAGGGCTTCGGCACTCAAGCCGCCGCCGCGCCGGTTCAAACCCTTATTGTTGGAAAGAATACCACCGTTGATGGCACGGGTATGGATTTCCTGCCCCCGTACTTCCACGATTTCCAACACAATGCGCCCATCATCCAACCAGAGTTCATCCCCGGCTTTCACATCGTTGACCAACTCTTTGTAACCGAGGCCAACGCGCTCTTGGGTTCCGGCATCGCTGGCAAGCTCTGCGTCCAAAACGAAGGCATCACCCGCTTTCAGGGTAATTTTGCCGTCTTTGAAACGCGCAATGCGTAATTTTGGTCCTTGCAAGTCGCCGAGAATCCCGACAATGCGCCCCGCTTTTTGCGCTAATTCACGCACCAAAGACGCACGCGCCGCGTGTTCTTCGTGGGTGCCGTGCGAAAAGTTCATTCGCACCACGTCCACACCCGCCCGAATAATCGCTTCGATCGCTTCTGGCGTATTGGTAGCAGGCCCCATGGTCGCTACAATTTTTGTCCTTCTCAATGGATTACCTATTAACTATGTGCTGTAAAGTGCTTAGTTTATGCTTGTTTTATGTCAATTGTGTGGGATTGTAGGGGCAATTCATGAATTGCCCCTACGAAAGGCATGTTAACCCTTAGCGCGTTCTTCCAACATCGCTACTGCTGGCAGAGTTTTGCCTTCGAGGTATTCGAGGAAAGCACCGCCCGCTGTGGAGATGTAAGAAATCTTGTCGTAAATGTCGTACTTCTGGATCGCTGCGATGGTGTCGCCGCCGCCTGCCAGCGTGAACGCCTTGGTTTCCGCCATTGCCATTGAAATCGCTTTGGTGCCTTCGCCGAATTGATCGAACTCGAATACACCGACCGGGCCGTTCCAAACGACAGTACCAGCATTCATAATAATGTCGACCAGTTCTTGCGCCGATTTAGGGCCGATGTCGAAAATCATGTCATCGTCAGCCACGTCTTTCGCGTCTTTCAAAACTGCTGGTTCGGCTGGATCAAATTTCTTGCCGCACACCACATCAACCGCGATGGGGATGATTGCGCCGCGTGCAGTCATTTTGGTAATCAGCGCATTGGCGGTGTCAACCAAATCGTCTTCGCACAAAGACTTGCCCACGTTGTGACCGGTTGCTTTCAGGAAAGTGTTCGCAATACCACCACCCACAACCAACTGTTCACACTTCTCAGACAAGGCTTCCAACACAGTCAGTTTGGTGGAAACTTTAGAACCGCCGACGATTGCGACCATTGGGCGTGCCGGGTTTGCCAGTGCTTTATCCAATGCCAGCAGTTCTTCAGTCAACAACATGCCCGCTGCGGCAACCGGTGCAAACATGCCTACGCCGTAGGTAGAAGCTTCGGCACGGTGCGCAGTACCAAATGCATCCATGACGAATACGTCACACAGTGCCGCGTATTTCTTGGCGGTTTCTTCGACGTTTTTCTTTTCGCCTTTATTAACGCGGCAGTTTTCCAGTACCACCAATTCGCCTTCGGCTACGTCAAAACCACCGTCAACCCAGTCTTTAATCAAGCGGACTTCTTTACCTAAACGTGCGGCAATATTGTCAGCAATCGGCTGCAAAGAAACCGCTTCAGACCACTCGCCTTCAGTCGGGCGACCCAAGTGGGAAGTGACCATTACTTTTGCACCCGCATCCATTGCGTGCTGGATGGTTGCCATTGAAGCGGTAATGCGTGCGTCGGAAGTAACTTTGCCGTCTTTGACAGGAACGTTCAGGTCAGCGCGGATCAGAACACGTTTGCCCTTCAGATCCAGATCGGTCATTTTGATGAAAGCCATGTGGTGGAACTCCTTGCAGAAATCAAATCAGTCAAATAAAGCGCGGGATGATTTATGTGACAGATCTGGGAAGGAGGGCGAGGGATTCCCCGCCCACCCTTGAACCTTAGTTCGCCGCCACGTGCTCAACAAAGCGCAGCATGTTCGCGGTGTAGCCGTATTCGTTGTCGTACCAAGCCACGACTTTCACGAAAGTGCCATCCAGCGCGATACCCGCTTCAGCATCGAAAATGGAGGAGAAGCCAACACCACGGAAGTCAGTGGAAACCACTTTCTCGTCGGTGTAGCCCAGTGTTTTGCTCATGTCGCCA
Source organism: Candidatus Thiothrix namsaraevi (assembly GCA_040415395.1). Classification (GTDB taxonomy): domain Bacteria; phylum Pseudomonadota; class Gammaproteobacteria; order Thiotrichales; family Thiotrichaceae; genus Thiothrix; species Thiothrix namsaraevi. Next base: position 3,093 of record JBEUIR010000096.1, on the reverse strand, counting down.
GTGGTAGCTGCGTCTTTCATCGCTGCACAGATTTCAGCGTAAGTCGCTGCATTGTTCAGCTCAACCGTCAGGTCAACCACGGAAACGTCAGAAGTAGGCACGCGGAACGCCATACCAGTCAGTTTGCCTTTCAGCTCTGGCAGTACTACGCCAACCGCTTTAGCAGCACCGGTAGATGATGGAATGATGTTTTCCAAAATACCACGACCACCGCGCCAGTCTTTCATGGAAGGGCCGTCAACAGTCTTTTGAGTAGCCGTTGCCGCGTGAACGGTAGTCATCAGACCACGCTTGATGCCCCACTTGTCGTTCAGAACTTTCGCAACAGGAGCCAAGCAGTTAGTGGTGCAAGAAGCCGCAGAAATGATCGCTTGACCCGCGTAAGTGGTGTGGTTTACGCCATAAACGAACATTGGGGTAGTGTCTTTGGAAGGTGCAGACATAACCACTTTCTTCGCGCCCGCTTCGATGTGCTTTTGGCAGCCAGCGTCGTCGAGGAAGAAGCCTGTGCATTCCAGCACGATGTCTACGCCGATGTCGCTCCATTTCAAGTTAGCAGGATCGCGTTCAGCAGTCAGACGTACCGTTTTGCCGTTAACCACCAAGTTATTGCCTTCAACAGCGATGTCACCATTGAAACGACCGTGTACGGAATCGTACTTCAGCATGTATGCCAGATAATCAGGTGCGAGCAGGTCATTGATACCGACCACTTCGATACCGGGGAAATCTTTTGCAATAGCGCGGAAAGCCATACGACCGATACGGCCAAAACCATTGATACCAACTTTAATTGTCATGGAGAACTCCTCAATTCACACAGTAAAAATTTGATCTTTGTAGGAGCCAGCCGTGCTGGCGATCGCTTGCAAGGCAAGCTCCTACAAAAGATGGTTGCGCTTTACGCGACGCTATTGATAGCGTTCAGAACGTTGTCAGCGGTAAAGCCAAACTGTTTGAACAACTGATCAGCCGGTGCAGATTCGCCGAAAGTGGTCATGCAGACAACTTTGCCGTTCAGACCCACATACTTGTACCAAGCGTCACCGATAGCTGCTTCAACCGCAACACGTGCGGTAACGGCTGCTGGCAATACGGATTCTTTGTACGCGGCATCTTGTGCGTCGAATACGTCGCAAGACGGCATGGAAACCACGCGCACTTTCTTGTCAGACTTCGCTGCTGCTTCCATCGCTAATTGCACTTCAGAACCGGTCGCAATCACGATCACGTCTGGTGTGCCGTCGGTGTCTTTCAACACGTAACCACCCTTGGCGATATTGGCAAGCGTTGCCGCATCACGAACCTGATGCTTCAGGTTTTGACGCGAGAAAATCAGCGTGCTAGGGCCTTTGTATTCGATGGCATGTTTCCAGCAAACCGCTGTTTCCACCGCATCGCAAGGACGCCATACCGACATACGCGGGATCATGCGCAAGGTCGGGATTTGCTCAACCGCTTGGTGAGTCGGGCCGTCTTCGCCCAGACCGATGGAGTCATGGGTGTAAACGAAGATGCTTTGGATCTTCATCAACGCCGCCATGCGCAGTGCATTACGGGCGTATTCAGAGAACATCAGGAAGGTTGCGCCATAAGGCAGCAAACCACCGTGCAACGCCATACCATTCATAATCGCGCTCATACCGAATTCGCGCACACCGTAAGACAGGTAGTTGCCGCTGAAATCTTGCGCTTTGCCGTGGCCTGCACTGATGTGCTTGCTGGACTTATTGAAGGTATTGTTGGAAGGTGTCAAGTCAGCGGAGCCGCCAAGGAATTCAGGCAGCAACGGTGCAAACGCATCCAGTGCATTTTTGGAAGCCACGCGGGTAGCCGGAGATTCTGCTTTCGCATCAATCGCCGCAATCGCTTTCGCAGATTCTTCAGCCCAGTTCGCAGGCAATTCGCCAGCCATACGGCGTTTGAATTCAGCCGCTTCAGCCGGGTAAGCTGCTGCGTAAGCGGCGAACGTGCCATTCCACGCTTCTTCAGCCGCCGCGCCCTTCGCTTTTGCATCCCAACCTTCGTAAACGTTAGCTGGAATCTCGAACGGAGGATAAGTCCAACCCAATTGCGCACGAGTCAAGGCAACTTCAGCATCACCCAAAGCTGCACCGTGGCAGTCGTGTGAACCCGCTTTGTTCGGTGAACCAAAACCGATAGTGGTTTTGCAGCAAATCATGGAAGGCTTGCCGGTTTCTGCTTTCGCCGCTTCGGTTGCTGCTTTGATCGCGTCAGCATCGTGACCGTCAATGCTCAGTACGTGCCAGCCGTAAGCTTCAAAACGCTTCGGGGTGTCGTCTGTGAACCAGCCGTCTACTTCACCGTCAATGGAAATGTTGTTGTCGTCGTAGAAGCAAATCAGTTTACCCAGACCCATTGTGCCCGCGAAAGAGCACGCTTCATGAGAAATACCTTCCATCAAGCAGCCATCGCCCAAGAACACGTAGCTGTAATGGTCAACAATGGTGTGACCCGGCTTATTGAATTGCGCAGCCAAGATTTTTTCAGCCAATGCCATACCGACAGCATTGGTAATACCTTGACCGAGTGGACCTGTGGTAGTTTCAATGCCCGGTGCATAGCCGTACTCAGGGTGGCCTGGCGTTTTGGAATGCAGTTGGCGGAAGGCTTTCAGATCATCCATGCTCAGGTCATAGCCTGTCAGGTGCAGCACGGAGTAAGGCAGCATGGAAGCATGACCGTTGGACATCACGAAACGGTCACGGTTAACCCACTGTGGGTTTTGTGGGTTGTGTGACATGAAATCGTTGTAAAGGACTTCGGCAATGTCTGCCATGCCCATCGGTGCGCCCGGATGACCGGAATTTGCTTTTTGTACGGCATCCATAGCCAAGACGCGGATTGCGTTAGCCAGCTCACGGCGTGTAGTCATTGACGGGTCTCCTGTAGTTTCAAATCGGGAATAATGATGCCTTTTGGATATTTATTATGCAGGCAGTATAACGTCCTGTATTGTGTCGAACTTCTATCGCAGGGGCAACTCTCCCTTGTTGGATAGGAAACATTTTGTTAGGTTAAATTTTTAACATCTTCTTTTCTAGGAAATGATGCAACACAGGACGTTATACT
>JBEUIR010000095.1:0-7980 GCA_040415395.1 Candidatus Thiothrix namsaraevi | reverse complement strand
CAAGCCCATTTGCCCGAAGCGCAAGTGACCATCAACGGTGATGGCTACAAATATGAGGCTGACGTGATCAGCGATGCGTTTGCTGGCTTGAGCACGCTTAAACGCCATCAACTGGTGTACGCCGCTGTCAATGACGCGATTACGGCGGGTCAACTTCATGCGCTGACGATTCGCGCCAAAACCCCTGCGGAAGTCGCGTAATGGATGACAAAACCCGTACCCAACACCCGGTGCTGCAACCCATCAGTGACAAGGAATTAGCCCGCGAAAGCTGGAAAATATTCCAAATCATGGGCGAATTTGTGGACGGGTTTGAGCGCCTTGCCCACTTACGCCCATCCGTCAGCATCTTTGGTTCCGCGCGTACCCCACCGGACGACCCGCTGTATCACCTAACGGAAACCATTGCCCACAAACTCTCCGATGCAGGCTTCGCCGTCGTCAGCGGTGGCGGCCCCGGTTTAATGGAGGCAGCCAATAAAGGGGCTAAGCGTGGCAAATCCCCCAGCATTGGTTTGAATATTCAGCTCCCACACGAGCAACATTCCAACCAATATCAGGATATTTCGCTGTATTTCCGGCATTTTTTCTCGCGCAAAGTCATGTTTGTGAAACACGCTTCCGCCTATGTGGTCATGCCCGGTGGCTTTGGCACACTGGATGAATTGGCGGAAATCCTGACTTTAGTGCAAACCGCCAAAACCCGTAAAATCCCCATCGTGCTGGTACACACCCCGTTCTGGGAAGGCTTGGTCGGATGGTTCAAGCACACCCTAATAAAACAGGGTACAATCTCGACAAGCGATTTGGATCTGTTTGTCCTCTTGGATGATGCCGATGCAATCGTCGAGCATATTTTTGGTTACTACGAACGCGCGGTATCGGGGCCGTCCGCTGAAGAACGCGCTAAATTCATGGAGTTATAACAACAATGAAAACACAACAATGGCTAACACTGGCATTCATCGCGCTGTTCAGCACCACGATTCATGCCGAAGAAACCACTACCAATGCTGACGTTGCCAGCAAAATGAAGGTAGAAACGATCCGTGTCACCGACAATTTCGGCACAATTGAAGAAGAGCGCGTCGCCGCCATGCGCAGCGAAATCCGCTACGTGCCTGCTGATGGCGAAGGCGGTTACAACTTGGTCGATTCGGTTAGCTCCCAAGGCAAGAGTCAACATGCTCACCAAAACCGTGACATGATGATTCCAAGCTGGAACGTCTTTTCCTGGTAAATGCATGTCAGTTTATACACCCGTCAGCGCCGCCGAACTGGAAATCTTTCTGCATGAATACCCCGTCGGAGCGCTGACGGATTATGCCGGTATCAGTGCGGGTGTCGAGAACAGCAATTTTTTCGTCACCACCACCCAAGGGGCATTTGTTCTTACCCTGTTTGAGCACCATACCCTGGCAGAACTGGGCTATTTTCTCGACCTCATGCAACACTGGGCAGATGCGGGCATCCCCGTCGCCCGCCCTATCCCCAATCATGCGGGGCAATTATTGGGTACGCTCAAGCACAAACCCGCTGCTTTAGTTCTGCGTTTAGCCGGGCAACATATAGAGCACCCTACCCCCGAACAATGCGCGGCACTCGGCACAGCGCTCGCACACATGCATCTTGCCGGGCAAACCTTCCCGCAACAACGCCCCCCTGATCGTGGGCATGACTGGCGAATACAGACGGCAGCGCGTTTACTGCCAGGCATGGAGCCAGCCGCAGCAACCCTCCTGCAAGCAGAAATCGCGTTCCAGCAAACTATCCCGTTTGCCCAACTGCCCGCAGGCACAATCCATGCCGACTTATTCCGTGATAATGTGCTGTTTCATCACGGGCAAGTCAGTGGCATTTTGGATGTCTACTTTGCTTGCACCGACAGTTGGCTATACGACCTCGCCATTGTGGTGAATGATTGGTGTTGTCACGCGGATGGCGCCTTGGATACCAAGCGGGTGCAGGCTTGCCTCAAGGCTTACCAGCACGTGCGACCTTGGCAAGCGCTTGAACACCGTTACTGGCTGGCACTGTTACGCGCTGCCGCCCTGCGTTTCTGGCTATCACGTCTGGACGCTCAGATGAATCCACGTGCAGGTGACAATGTTTTGCAAAAAGATCCCACCGAATTCCATCACAAATTATTACAGCGCATTGATGCAAGCAACGTGACCGTCGATGCACGACGCTTACTTTGCCCGCTGCCCGTGATTCGGGTGCAAACGGCGGTCGAAAACCTGCCTGCTGGCGTTAACCTTACCGCTATTTGCACCGACCCCGGCGCATTGCACGACATTCCCGCATGGGCGCGGATTCACGGGCATACGGTATTGGAAACCTATAGCGAAGGGCGCGAACACATCATCGTTTTACAAACAGGCGGGACACAATGAGCGGCCATCAGCACACCATCACGGATACCCGCACCGACGATAATAGCCGTAAAGCCGTCACCCAGCGCGTCGCCTTCGTTGGTATGAGTGTGAATATTTTTCTGGTGATTGTGCAAATCATCGGCGGCATTCTTACCCATTCGCAGGCGCTGATTGCGGACGCCATGCACACCCTGTCGGATTTGGTCGGCGATGTCGTAGTGTTATTTGCCGCGCATCACGCGGGGAAAGCCGCCGATGCGAACCACCCTTACGGGCATGGGCGTATTGAAACGCTTGCCACCGTCATTCTCGGTTTATTACTGGGCGGGGTCTCGGCGGCGATTTTCCTGCAAGCATGGGACAGACTTTCCGGCGACGAACCACTCATCACCCCCGAACCCTGGGCAATGGCTATCGCGGCATTGGCGATTATTGGTAAGGAAGGGCTTTACCACTACACCGTCCACGTTGCCAAACGCATCAGCTCCCCCATGCTCAAAGCCAGTGCGTGGCATCACCGTTCGGATGCGATTTCCTCAGTATTGGTGTTACTCGCGATTGGCGGGGCGCAATTGGGTTTCCCTTGGCTGGACTCGGTAGCCGCTATCGTGGTCGCCGCGATGATTTTTTACATGGCAATCCAGCTCATTCTGGAAAGCACCAGTGAGTTGGTGGATACCGGGCTGGATGCGCAGGAAGTTCAAGATATCCGCGCGTTTATTTGCGCGATTGACGGCGTGGAAAGCGTGCATCTATTGCGCACTCGGCGGATGGGGGGACGGGTGTTAGCCGATGCCCATTTACAGGTCGATGGGCGCATCAGCGTTTCTGAAGGTCACCACATCAGTGATACCGTGATGTACCGTTTGCGGCGGCAATTTCCCACTATCAGCGATGTCATCATCCACATTGACCCTGAAGACGATGAAACGGTACACCCCAGCAAAAACTTGCCTTCGAGAGTTGAATTATTAGCCGCACTGCAAGCACTGCCGGAAACGGCGGCGTTATGGGATACGATCGACGACTTCACCTTGCACTACCAAGGTGGCAAACTTCAGCTCGACATTATTTTGCGGGAAACGCCCACGGCATCGGCACTCACGGCATTTCAGCACGCTTGTAACAGCATTCCCAGCGTTGAATGCACCAACTTTTTCACTAAAATAGTGCACTAATCAGGCATTAGGCACTGTTTTGGTGATAGATGACCCCGCATCTCTATTAAACAATCATGAATTACTCGTGGCATAAAAATTGCATTAAACTCTGCTATTTCTGATTTATAGCATTGAATGAGGTCAATAGATGAGCAGCAATTTTGCGCGTACCCAAGCAATCCAAACCATCAGCCAGCGTTCCCCGCTGGATCTCGGCAAAACCGATCCACTGAGCAAGATCTGGGCTTGTGACGTTTTCAATCTGGCACGCATGGAAGAATGCCTCTCCAAGAATGCTTTCAAAGCGATGAAGAAAACCTTCCAGACGGGTGCAATGCTAGACCCTGCCACAGCGGACGTGGTGGCAGCGGCAATGAAAGAATGGGCGATGTCCAAAGGCGCGAAATTCTTCTCACATATTTTCTACCCGATGACCAATGCCACGGCTGAAAAGCACGACGGTTTCATTATCACCAGCCCAGAAGGCAATGCCATCACCGACTTCAGCGGCAGCCTGCTGATCAAAGGTGAGCCAGACGGCTCATCATTCCCGAACGGCAGCATCCGTACCACCAACTCAGCGCGTGGCTACACCGCATGGGACCCCACCAGCCCTGCTTACATTATGCACACCGCTAATGGCGCAACGCTGATGATTCCGTGCGTATTCCTGTCTTGGACGGGCGAAGCACTCGACAAGAAAATCCCATTACTGCGCTCCAATGCCGCAATGAACACCGCTGCCCAGCGCGTATTAAAACTGATGGGTGAAACTGACGTTGCTACCCTGAACTCTAGCTGTGGTGCAGAACAGGAATACTTCCTGATCGACGAAGCCTTCGCTACTGCCCGTCCTGACATATTGTTGTCTGGTCGCAGCCTGTTTGGGGCAGCACCAGCAAAAGGTCAACAGTTCGACGACCATTACTTTGGCGCAATCCCAGAGCGCGTCCAAGTTTACATGCAAGACATCGAAGACAAACTCTATCGCCTCGGCATCCCCGCTAAAACCCACCACAACGAAGTTGCACCGGGTCAGTTTGAAATTGCGCCTTACTTTGAAGCAGCGAACGTCGCGGCGGATCACCAGCAATTGCTGATGACTGTGATGAAAACCACCGCGAAAGCCCACGGTTTCCTGTGCATGTTGCATGAAAAACCGTTCGCTGGCGTAAACGGTTCGGGCAAACACGTTAACTGGTCTGTGGGTAATAGCACGCAAGGCAACCTGCTTGATCCGGGTCATACCCCTGAAGAAAACCTGCACTTCTTAGCATTCTGCGGCGCGGTTATCCGTGGCGTACATTTGTTTGGGCCATTGCTGCGTGCGGTTATCGCGTCTGCGTCTAACGACCATCGCTTGGGTGCAAACGAAGCCCCTCCGGCGATTTTGTCGGTGTATTTGGGCGACCAACTCGAACAAGTTTTCAACGACATTAAAGCCGGTAAAATCCTCAAAACGGAAAAAGGCGGTCACATGGATTTGGGTCTGTCCCAGATTCTGAAATTTGAACGCGACCCCGGCGACCGTAACCGTACTTCACCGTTTGCATTCACTGGCAACCGTTTTGAATTCCGTGCAGTTGGTTCTTCACAATCCGTGTCTGGCCCGTTAATCGCCATGAACACCATGCTGGCAGATTCCCTGCACTGGGTTGCTGACAAACTGGAAGCAGAACTCAACAGCGGCAAAGATGTCGCTACCGCCACACTGGCTGTACTGAAAACGCTGATGGAACAACACGGTAACGCGGTATTCGGCGGTAACGGTTATTCCCCAGACTGGCACAAAGCAGCCGTTGAAGAACGCGGCTTGAAGAACCTGCCAACCTCAGCAGATGCCTTGCCAGAATTGTTAAGCCCTGAAATAGCCAGTCTTTTCGAGCGCACTGGCGTATTAACCCCAGCAGAACTGCACAGCCGTTTTGAAGTTTACGCTGAACAATACATCAACAGCATCGACGTGGAAGCCAAGCTGATGGTGAATATGGCGACCACCATGATTTACCCAGCAGCGGTTACTTACTTGTCCGAATTGGCAGCGACTGCTGGCAACTTGCAAGACTTAGGCATCACGCTGGACAACAGTGTTGCCAGCAGCGTTGCCACTGAAGCCAATGCACTGATGGTTGCTGTCGGCAAACTGAGCGCAGCACGGGCAAAACACGACTTTGACAGCGTAACAGACCACATGACATTCTTAGCTGGCACAGTGCGTGATTTAATGACGGAAGTCCGCGCCCATGCTGACACGCTCGAAACCCTGATTGCTGACGAAATGTGGCCGTTACCAAAGTACAGCGAAATGTTATTCATTAAGTAAGGTGTAATACCTGCTAGAGAGGCGTGATTTATCGCGCCTTTCTTTTGCCTGTTATTTACAGCCCCCCTTAGTCTGAGTAACATCCCTGTTTATCAGAAAAACCATCCGTTACCCATTCATTAGGAGACACATCATGTCTGCACAAGACGTTCTCAACATGATCAAAGACAATGACGCGAAATACGTCGATTTTCGTTTCACCGACACCAGCGGCAAAGAGCATCATGTTACCGTTCCAGCTTACACGGTTGAAGAAGACACTTTCACTGAAGGTAAAATGTTCGATGGCTCTTCTATTGCTGGCTGGAAAGGCATCAATGAATCCGACATGATCCTCATGCCTGACCCGGCAACTGCGTTCGTTGACCCTTTCTTCCAAGACGTAACCATCAACATTACCTGCGGCATTGTTGACCCGACTACGATGGAAGGCTACGAGCGTGACCCACGTTCCATTGCGATGCGTGCCGAAGCTTACCTGAAATCCACCGGCATTGCGGATACCGCATTCTTTGGCCCAGAACCTGAATTCTTCATCTTTGACGATGTGCGCTGGGGTTCTGACATGAGCGGCACCTTCGTCAAGATCGACTCCCAAGAAGCAGGCTGGAACTCCGAAAAAGTCTACCCTGATGGCAATATGGGGCATCGTCCAGGCGTTAAAGGCGGCTACTTCCCTGTACCACCGGTTGATTCCCTGCACGACATTCGCTCCACCATGTGTAACATTCTGGAAGAAGTCGGCGTACCTGTCGAAGTGCATCACCATGAAGTGGCTACTGCCGGTCAGTGCGAAATCGGCACACGTTTCTCCACCCTGACTACCCGTGCGGATTGGACACAACGTCAAAAATACGTCATTCACAACGTCGCTCACCAATACGGCAAAACCGCCACCTTCATGCCTAAGCCCATCGTCGGCGACAACGGTTCTGGGATGCACGTGCACATGTCACTGGCAAAAGACGGCGTAAACACCTTTGCAGGCGACGGCTATGCAGGTTTGTCTGAAACCGCGCTGTACTACATCGGTGGTATTATCAAGCACGCCAAAGCGTTGAATGCGATTACCAACCCCGGCACGAACTCTTACAAGCGCTTAGTTCCGGGCTTTGAAGCGCCGGTTATGCTGGCTTACTCAGCACGCAACCGTTCTGCATCTATCCGTATTCCGTTCGTGGCAAGCCCGAAAGGTCGCCGTATCGAAGTGCGCTTCCCTGACCCATCTGCCAACCCTTACCTCGCGTTCGCAGCGCTGATGATGGCGGGCTTGGACGGCATCAAGAACAAAATCCACCCTGGTGAGGCGATGGATAAAGACTTGTACGACCTGCCACCCGAAGAAGACAAACTCATCCCACGGGTTTGCCACTCGCTGGATATGGCACTGGATGCACTGGACAAAGACCGCGAATTCCTGACCGCAGGCGGTGTATTTAGTAACGACATGATCGACGCTTTCATCGAGCTAAAAATGCAGGAAGTGACCCGCTTCCGCATGACGACGCATCCGGTTGAGTTTGACATGTACTACTCGCTGTAAGGCAAAATTGTTCACATCCCTCTAAAAGAACCTCACCCCAACCCCTCTCCTTGACAGGCGAGGGGCTAAGAAACGTCACTATTTGTCCCCCTCGCCTGTCAAGGAGAGGGGGGCGGGGGGTGAGGTTCTTCATCAGGGTGTGAGCAATTACCTTATTTCAAACATTGCTCATACGGCACGCGCGTCAACTTCCCCACAATTTCCACCGCTGCCAATTCAACCAATGAACGTACCGCTTGCGCCTGACCTTCATTGCGGCTCAGGTTTATATCGAAATAGACCCCAAACTTATTGATGCTAGCATCCGCATCCAATGAATCACCGCGTTGGAATATCGCCACTGAATTCTTCGAGTAAACTCCCGGCACAACACTCATGTCTTTAGTGCTCACCACATTCAGATCCAAAGCCACCACGCTCAAAGAAGAACCGCGTGCAGCACCTAAACCACCATGACGTCGTGCAAATAAACCAATACTCGCGTCAACGCTGGTTACGCCTTTATCAAACTGACTAATAGACCCCTGAATATCGTACCAAGGCAAACTCTCATAAACTTTATTATTATTGGCCGCT
>JBEUIR010000094.1:0-7999 GCA_040415395.1 Candidatus Thiothrix namsaraevi | reverse complement strand
CGCAATTCGCTGTCGGTTTCGTAAAGGCTATCGTTGCCGATGGCTTCAAAACGCAGCTTGTCGCACGCATCCGAACCGTTGGAAATGAGTTCGCGCAGGAAAATTTCTTTGTTGGAATACAGCGAGTGAATCATTAGGTGTAACAATTGATTCACTTCGGTTTGAAATTGCAGGTTTTCTTTGTTACTTGTTGCTGTCATGGGGTATGCGTCCTCATATCTTGTATATTTCGATGTCGGCAAGATGGGGGGTGGCAGGAGGATTTCAAGGGGTCTTGATGATTTTTGCAGTGTATCGGTCACGCCAGTACAAAAAAATCTTGCGTTTGATTTTAATAACGCTATACTTTGCCTCCTTCAGCGACAGGCGTATAGCTCAGTTGGTTAGAGCACCACCTTGACATGGTGGGGGTCGTTGGTTCGAGTCCAATTACGCCTACCACTTTCATATTACAACCACTATAACCACGTGACCCCTCGTATAGGCCACCACTGGAGCACAATATGCCTATTATTACTCTCCCCGACGCAAGTCAACGTATTTACGATGCCCCGCTTTCTGTGCTTGCCGTTGCTGCCGATATTGGCGCAGGTCTGGCTAAAGCTACCTTGGCTGGCAAAGTAAATGATCAATTGGTTGATGCCAGCTATGTCATTGACCACGATGTTTCCCTGAGTATCATCACCGCAAAAGATGCCGAAGGCTTGGATATTATCCGCCATTCCGCCGCGCATTTGATGGCTCAAGCGGTCAAACAAGTATTCCCAGATGTACAAGTCACCATCGGCCCCACGGTCGAAAACGGCTTTTACTACGATTTTGCCTCCCCACGCCCGTTCACGCCCGAAGATTTACAGGCGATTGATGCGCGGATGCAAGATTTAATCAAGCAAGACATCCCCGTTGAGCGCAGCACCCTGTCACGCGATGAAGCCGTGAGCTTCTTCCTGAACATGGGTGAAAAGTACAAAGCGGAAATCATCGAAAGCATTCCCGCCGACCAAACGCTCTCCCTCTACCGTCAAGGCGATTTTATCGACTTGTGCCGTGGCCCCCACGTTCCTAGCACGGGCAAAATCCCCTCTGTCAAGGTGATGAAGGTGGCAGGTGCTTACTGGCGCGGCAATTCCAACAACGAAATGCTGCAACGCATTTACGGCACGGCATGGGCAAATAAAAAAGATTTGCAAACCTACCTGACGATGTTGGAAGAGGCTGAAAAGCGTGATCACCGTAAACTCGGTCGCCAACTGGACTTGTTCCATTTCGACGAACAAGCCCCCGGTGCTGTATTCTGGCATCCTAAAGGCTGGACAGTATTCCAAGCCTTGATTGGCTACATGCGTCAGCGCCAACAGCGTGCGGGCTATGTTGAGGTGAATACCCCGGATGTCATGGATCGTAGCCTGTGGGAAACCTCCGGTCACTGGTTCAACTACCGTGACAATATGTTCACCACCACGACTGAAGACGAGCGCGTTTTCGCCCTGAAACCCATGAACTGCCCCGGCGGTATGTTGATGTTTTCACAGGGCTTGAAAAGCTACCGTGACCTGCCGTTGCGTATGGCGGAATTCGGTAAAGTACACCGCTACGAACCGTCCGGTGCTTTGCACGGCTTGATGCGGGTGCGTCACTTCACGCAGGATGATGCGCATATCTTCTGTACTGAAGACCAAATGGCGCAAGAGTGCAAAGACGTGGTGGCGTTAGTGCTCGACATTTACAAAGAATTTGGCTTTGAAAATGTGCACATCAAACTCTCGACTCGCCCTGAAAACCGCATCGGTTCGGATGAGAGCTGGGATTTACTGGAACACGCCCTCGGCAATGCACTGGATAGCATGAATTTGCCGTACACGCTGTTCCCCGGCGAAGGTGCATTCTACGGCCCTAAACTGGAATTCGTGTTGCGTGATGCCATCGGTCGTGATTGGCAGTGCGGCACTTTGCAAGTGGATATGAGCTTGCCAGAACGCTTTGACCTGACTTACGTGGCGGAAGACAATACCCGTAAACGTCCGGTCATGTTGCACCGTGCGCTGTTCGGTTCATTGGAACGCTTCACCGGCATTCTGATTGAACATTACGAAGGGCGTTTCCCGCTCTGGTTAGCACCAACGCAAGCTGTCGTGATGAATATCACGGACAAACAAGCCGATTTCGTGCAAGATGCCACTAAGCAATTGCTTGACGCGGGTATTCGCGCCGTATCAGACTTGAGAAATGAAAAAATTGGCTTTAAAATCCGTGAGCACACTATGCAGCGTGTCCCGTACCTGTTAGTAGTCGGGGATCGCGAAGTGGAAACACAATCTGTGGCTATGCGCACACGTTCCGGTAAAGACTTAGGAACCTTCCCATTGGCGGAAGTCCAGCAACGTCTGTCAGCGGAAATTGCGTCACGTCGCTTATCACTATCTGAGGATTAAACTTATCGCTCTCGAAAAAGAACACCGTATTAATGACGATATTAACGTTCCGAAAATTCGTCTGATTGATGCGGAAGGTGAAAATCAAGGTGTTGTCTCCCTGCGGGACGCGCTGGAAATGGCTTACGACGCCGAACTCGACCTAGTGGAAATCGTACCCAATGCGAAGCCACCGGTTTGCCGGATCATGGATTACGGTAAATTCCGTTTCGATGAAAGTAAGAAAGCGGCGATAGCCCGTAAAAACCAGAAGCAAGTGCAGGTCAAGGAAATCAAGATGCGTCCGGCAACGGATGAAGGCGATTACCAGATCAAATTGCGCAAACTGAAAGAGTTTCTGGAAGAGGGCGATAAGGTTAAAGTCACCCTGCGCTTCAAAGGTCGTGAAATGGCTCACAAAGAGCTGGGGATGGATGTTCTCAAGCGTGTTGAAAAAGAGCTGGAAGAACTGGCGGTTGTCGAGCAATTCCCGCGTCTGGAAGGCCGTCAAATGGTCATGATGTTGGGCGCGAAGAAAAAAGCCTAAGCATAAAAATTGGGGGTATTCCCCAACACCATCCTGTTAAGGCAAGGCACTCTTGCAGGATGTTTTATCTACCTGATCGAAAAGGAGACCAAGATGCCTAAGATGAAAAGTAGCCGTGCTGCGGCTAAGCGTTTCAAGAAAACCGGCAGTGGCTTGTTTAAACGCAAGCAATCACACCTACGTCATATCTTGACCAAGAAATCCACCAAGCGTAAGCGTCATTTGCGTTCAGGCGACAACTTCGTTGTTGCAGCCGATCACGGCAATGTGCAAAAAATGCTGCCCTACGCATAATCAGGAGGATTTAAAACATGGCAAGAGTTAAACGTGGTGTAACGGCACATGCCCGTCACAAGAAAGTCCTCAAGCTGGCTAAAGGTTACTACGGTGCCCGCAGCCGGGTCTACCGGGTTGCGCATCAAGCAGTCATCAAGGCTGGTCAATACGCATTCCGCGACCGCCGCCAGAAAAAACGCCAGTTCCGTGCTCTGTGGATCGTGCGTATTAATGCCGGTGCACGGATGTTCGGTCTGTCTTACAGCCGCATGATGAATGGTTTGAAGAAAGCCAACATTAGCCTTGACCGTAAGGTTCTGGCTGATTTGGCAGTCCACGACATCACGGCGTTTGGTGCAGTGGCAGAAAAGGCAAAAGCTGCCCTAGCTGCTTAAGCTGCATTAAGATGCGCTGAAAATACCCGTAAACGGGTGAGCAAGGCGGGGGAAGGTTGTTGCCTCTCCCCGCCTTTTGCTTTCTATTTCTCCCAAATACCGATAACCCCCTACATTAAGGAAATCGTCGTGCAAAGTTTGCTGGAATTGATGGGCCAAGCCCACGAGCAGATTTCGCAAGCCGTCAGCCTCGCCGCGTTGGATCAGGTGCGTGTGCAGTATCTAGGCAAGACAGGTTTGTTGACCGAGCAACTCAAGCAATTGGGCAAGTTACCGCATGAAGAGCGTAAAACGGCGGGTGCGGAAATCAATACCGCCAAGCAAGCCTTGACCATTGCGATCGATGACCGCAAGCAAAGCCTGCAAGCCGAAGCGTTGAGTGCGCGTTTGCAAGCGGAAAAGGTGGATGTCACCTTGCCGGGGCGGCGCATGGATACCGGTAGCCTGCACCCTGTTACCCAGACCATTCAACGCATTAGCGAGATCTTCGCACAGTTGGGTTTTAGTTTGGCAGAAGGCCCTGAGATTGAAGACGATTTTCACAACTTTACTGCCTTGAATATCCCGGAATCGCATCCGGCGCGTGCCATGCACGATACATTTTATATGGATGGCGGCTTGCTGCTGCGTACCCATACCTCATCCGTGCAAGTGCGTCACATGGAAAACAACCCGCCACCGCTGCGTATCATTTCGCCGGGTCGGGTGTACCGTTGTGATTCGGACATGACCCACAGCCCGATGTTCCACCAAGTGGAAGGTTTGATGGTGGATGAAGATGTCACTTTCGCGGATTTGAAAGGCATTCTCGAAGCCTTCTTTAAAGCTTTCTTTGAAGTGGATGAATTGCCGACGCGCTTCCGTGCCACGTTCTTCCCGTTTACTGAACCATCCGCCGAAACCGACATTCAGTGCGTGCATTGTGGTGGTGACGGTTGCCGCGTGTGCAAAGGCACGGGCTGGCTGGAAGTCATGGGCTGCGGCATGGTGCACCCGAATGTGCTGAAAAACGTCGGCATCGACAGTGAAAAATATACCGGTTTTGCGTTTGGTTTCGGGGTTGAACGTTTAGCGATGTTGCGCTATCAGATCAATGACTTGCGCGTGATGTTTGATAACGACGTGCGCTTCCTCAAACAATTCGGTTGAACAAAGCGGAGTAACCTTATGAAAGTCAGTGAAAAATGGCTGCGTGAGTGGATTGATACCCCGCTGACGTTAGATGCAATAGCCGACAAACTCACCATGTCGGGCTGCGAAGTGGAAGCGCGTGATGCCGTAGCCACCGCGTTTACCAGCATCCTGGTGGGTCACGTTGTTGAACGCGAAAAACACCCCGATGCCGATAAACTCAGCGTCTGCAAAGTCGACAATGGGCGTGGCGAAATTCTGCAAATCGTTTGCGGTGCAAGCAATGTACGTGCTGGTATCAAAGTACCGTTGGCGTTGATTGGCGCAGTATTGCCACTACCCGATGGTGCGGATTTAAAGATTAAAAAAGGCAAGCTGCGCGGTGTGGAATCGTTCGGCATGTTGTGCTCTTCAACCGAATTGGGCATGTCCGACAAATCCGATGGCTTGTTGGAATTACCGGCTGATGCGCCTGTGGGCATGGACATCCGCGAGTATTTAAAGCTCGACGACGAAGTGATCGAGCTGGCGATTACCGCGAACCGTGGCGATTGCATGAGCATGATCGGCGTGGCGCGTGAAACCGCCTTGGTGATGGATGTGCCGTTGACTGTGCCGGAAATTCCTGCGCAAACTGCTCAACATACCGATACATTCCCGGTTGAACTGCAAGCGACGGATGCTTGCCCACGTTATGTCGGACGCATCATCCGCAATATCAACCCACAGGCCGCCACCCCGGTGTGGATGCAGGAAAAACTGCGCCGTGCCGGTGTGCGTAGCATTTCTGCTACGGTTGACGTGACCAATTATGTGTTGCTGGAACTCGGCCAGCCGATGCACGCTTTCGACCTCGATACGCTGCAAGGTGGCATTGTGGTGCGTTATGCCAAGGCAAACGAAACCCTGAAAATGCTGGATGGGCAAACCGCAACCTTGCGCAATGACACACTGGTGATTGCTGATGCAGCCCAGCCGGTGGCAATGGCGGGCATTATGGGCGGAGAACTTACGTCAGTGACGGCTGCGACACGCAATGTGTTTCTGGAAAGTGCGCATTTCCGCCCTGCCAGTATCATGGGTAAGGCGCGTAGCTACGGCTTGCAAACCGATTCTTCGGCGCGTTTTGAGCGTGGGGTTGACCCCGATATGCCGGTTAAGGCCATGGAACGTGCCACACAGTTGATCGTGAGCATTTGCGGCGGCGAAGTCGGTACCTTGGTGGATACGCTGGCTGATGCTGAGGTATTGCAACGTAAAACGATTGTGTTACGCCCCGAACGTATCCGCCGTGTGTTAGGCGTGACGATGGATGCGGCGACGGTTGAAGGCGTGTTGGCACGTTTGAATTGCACGTTCACCAGCAGCGATGCAGGTTGGCAGGTGCAAGCGCCGTTGGCACGTTTCGACTTGAATATCGAAGAAGATTTAATCGAAGAGCTGGCACGGGTACGGGGTTACGATTCGATTCCGGCGGAATTGCGCCCGCGTGCGCCGCGCATTACCCAGCCGAGTGAAACAGCAGTTAGGCGTGAAACGTTGCGTAACACACTGGTAGCACGGGGGTATCAGGAGGCTGTTACCTTCAGCTTTGTTGATCCCAAAATGGAGCAAATCTTAGCGCCTGCGACCGACAGCATTGCCTTGGCGAACCCGATTTCTGCCGATTTAGGTGTAATGCGCAGCACGTTGTGGTCGGGTTTATTGCGTGCGGTTGCTTATAATGTGAATCGTCAACAAAACCGTGTACGTTTGTTTGAAATTGGCCCCGCGTTTTCGATGGGCGAAGATGGTAAGCCGCAGCAACAAACCATGTTATCGGGCGTGTTGACCGGTAATCTTTACCCAGAACAGTGGGGTCAGGTGAACCGCCCGGTGGATTTCTACGACCTAAAGGGTGATGTAGAAGCCTTATTGGAGCAGGTAACAGGTACGCGCTTCCATTTTGCGCCTGTTGCTCATGCGGCATTACACCCCGGTCAGTCCGCTCAGATCATGACCGATACGGCGGTGGTTGGTTGGATAGGGATGTTGCACCCTAAAATTGAAGCACAGTTGGGTTTGGAACAACCTGTGTATGTGTTTGAATTGGATATGGGCTTATTGATGCAGCGGGTATTACCCAAGTATCAGGCAGTTTCTAAGTTTCCGGCAATCCGGCGTGATCTGGCTTTATTGGTCAGGCAGGATGCCTTGGCTGTTGCATTGGAAAATGCCGTAGAAAAAGCAGCAATTCCGCAATTGATGTCCTATTATTTATTCGATGTCTATACGGGGAAGGGAATACCGGAAGGTCAAAAAAGCGTTGCTTTAAGCTTGATTTTACAGGATTTTTCGCGCACTCTTGAGGATGCGGAAATCAATCAGATCGTCGATGCAGTCGTTGCTTCACTTCGGGATGAAGTCGGCGCGGTGTTGCGTTAAACAGGGAGAAAGTGCATGACAATAACATTAACCAAAGCAGACATGGTTGAACACCTTTTTGAAGAGTTGGGTTTAAACAAACGTGAAGCCAAGGATTTGGTGGAAATGTTTTTTGAGGAAATCCGTGATGCTTTGGAAACCGGCAAGCATGTGAAGTTGTCGGGTTTTGGTAACTTTATGTTGCGTGATAAAACCCAGCGCCCGGGGCGTAATCCGAAGACCGGGGAAGAAATTCCGGTAACGGCTCGCCGGGTGGTGACGTTCCGTCCGGGGCAGAAACTCAAGCAACGGGTAGAGGAATATGGAAGCAGCGACGCCGCTTAGCAGTCAACTGCCTCCCATTCCCGGTAAGCGTTACTTCACCATTGGTGAGGTGAGTGATTTGTGTGGCGTAAAAACGCATGTGTTGCGCTACTGGGAGGGTGAGTTTCCCTCGCTCAAACCGATGAAACGGCGTGGTAATCGCCGTTATTATCAGCGCGAAGATGTGTTGTTGATCCGCCAGATTCGCGGTTTATTGTATGAGCAAGGCTATACGATTAGCGGCGCACGGCAGAAATTGCTGGATGATGTGCATACGCCACCACCTGCAACCTTGCCATTGGAACCGATTGTGGTGAATGGCAATGACGTTGCACCGCTGGTTGAAGCGTTGGAACGCATTCTGTTTGTCCTCAAACACTGATTTCAGCTTGAGCTTGCGGCGTGATTACGGTATGCTCTCTCCCCTTCAAGTCGGGGCGTAGCGCAGCCTGGTAGCGCACCACACTGGGGGTGTGGGGGTCGTAGGTTCAAATCCTATCGTCCCGACCAAT
>JBEUIR010000093.1:0-8027 GCA_040415395.1 Candidatus Thiothrix namsaraevi | reverse complement strand
GTTCATCGCAGGCAGCGTGTAATAAATCGGGAATGTGGTCGGCAGTCAGAGGTTCAAGGCGTATCAAACGGCCTTGCAAGATGACAGGTTGCAATGTCATGGTGGTTACTCCTCATCACAATAGGCAAGACAACACGCAGAAACTGCCTTGTGCCAAACCCGCGCCTAAGAATGCGCCGATCAGCACATCACTGGGGTAGTGCAGCCCCAAAATCACCCGCGATAACGCCACCAAGATAGTGAATGGTACGACCAGAATGAACCATTCCGGGTAATAGTTCAGCAAGACCCAGCTAAACCCGACCGCGTGCAAGGTGTGTCCCGATGGAAAACTGAACTGATCAAGTGCCGCTACATTCTGGAAAATGGTGTCATTGTGGCTGTACGGGCGTACCCGTTCGGTGGAAGTTTTCAGCCACTTGTAAATCAGCAAGGCTGTCAAACCGACCAAAGCCATGTGTGCAGAGACGTGCAGCGCTTCCAGCCCGTAAATCAGTGGCAGCATCAGCATTAGCACATACCAGAATACCCCGTTGCCCAAGCGACTAATGACCGCAAAAAACAGGCTGATGGGTTTAAGGTGATTGATCCGGTTGAACAATAGGCACAACGGAATTTCACGGTCATTAAGTCGATGCAAGTGCTTCATGTTCATGGTGTACCTCGCGAAGTACGGTTTGTATAGTGTGATGCAGACGTTCCACGACCTTTTCCCAGCTTAGACCTAGGGCAGTCTGGTAAGCGGCTTGCCCTTGGCGGCGGCGCAAGTCGGGGTCGAGTGCCAGTGTGATACTGGCTTGGATAAAGGCTGCATTGTCGTCCAGCGGGGCGCTCATGCCGTTAATGCCGCTGTGCAAGTGTTCGCGGGCGGCGGCATAATCGAAGGTCACGACCGGCAAGCCGCTTGCCATTGCTTCCAACACCACATTGCCGAAGGTTTCGCTGGTGCTGGGGTAAAGGAACAAATCGCCGCTGGCATAATGTTCCGCCAAAGCAATGCCGGTTTGCATCCCGACGAATAAGCAATCAGGGTGTGCGTCTTGTAGGCGTTTGCGTTCGGGGCCATCGCCAACCAATAGGAAGCGTGCATCGGGGACGTGTTGCTGGATGGCTCGAAACGCGCTGAAGGCCAGATCAAGGTTTTTTTCCGGCGACATGCGCGATACTAGCGTGACCAGTAATTGTTCCGGGTGAATGCCGAGTTGGGTGCGCAAGGTGTCGTTGCGGCGTTGCGGGTTGAAGCGTTCCACGTCAATGCCGCGATCCAGAATGCCGAGTTTGGTGTAACCGTTGGCACTGAGTTGTTGCTGCAATTCGCGGGTAGGCACGAGTGTGACCAGCGTTTGATTATGGACGTGGCGCAAATAACGTTTCGCCAGATTGAAAAAACCGCTTAGGCGGTAATAGCGGCTGTACTGGTCAAAGTTGGTGTGAAAGTCACTGATGACCGGAATGCCCAGTTTCTTTGCGGCTTTCATCGCGGAATACCCCAACGGCCCTTCGGTAACGATTTGCACGATGTCGGGGCGCTGCTTTTTCCACAGGCGCTTGAGGGCGTGGTATTGCGGGAAGCCCAGGCGGACTTCCTTATAAAAGGGGAGTGTCAGTCCATTGACGAGGTGTTCCTGAAACAGGGCTTCGCGTTGCGGTTTTTCGTGTGCCGTTTGGCGGGGGCGCACCAACTGGATGTGGTAGCCACCGCGTGTGCGCAAGCCAGCCACCATACGGCTAATGGAATGTGCCACGCCGTTGATTTCTGGCGGCCACGTTTCCGTGACGACGCTCAGACGGGTGTGGTTGCTGACAAGTTGAAGGCGGGCATTTGACACAAAAATATACGTCTCATAGTGGATACCCTAATGATTTTGCAGGTTTAATGCTGCAAGACAGTGACGTTTTTGTGACGGTTAGATGTCATCTCACAAGGCTTATACCGTAGGTGAAAACCGATAGCCTGCCCCGCGCACGGTCTGAATGTAATGCTCAAAACCGTGTGTCGCCAGCGTTTTGCGCAAGCGCAGAATGTGTACGTCTACGGTGCGTTCTTCCACGTACACATTGCGTCCCCAGGCGTTGTCCAGCAATTGTTCGCGGCTGTATACGCGGTCGGGGTGTTGCATGAAAAATTTCAGCAAGCGGAATTCGGTGGGGCCAAACTCAAGTTCTTGACCACTGGCGGTAACGCGGTGGCTGAGCGGGTCGAGGGTTAACCCGGCAAATTCGAGCATTTCCGCTGGTTGGGAATGGCGGGTACGGCGCAATACGGCTTGAATTCGCACCACTAATTCGGCAGGTGAAAACGGTTTGCTGATGTAATCGTCGATGCCCGCCTGAAAGCCGGAAATGCGGTCGGTTTCTTCGTTACGGGCGGTCAGCATAATGACCGGAATGTCTTGGGTATTGCCGTCACGTTGCAGGCGTTTGACCAGTTCTATGCCACTCATGCCGGGTAGCATCCAGTCCATCAGAATCAGTTCGGGGCGCTGGCGGTGAATGGCAGTGTAGGCTTGTTCGGCAGTTTCGGCTTCGTGTAGGGTGAAACCGGCACGCCCCAACGCAAAGCCGACCATTTTGCGGATCGGCTGCTCGTCTTCAACGATCAATATGTTGCTCATGTAAAACCTGTATGAATTTCCTTTTACAGGCGCATTTAATCGTAGGAGTGTGTCAATTCTGTGACAGGTCACTTATTTTATTGGGTGTTTGGGACTCAGCGCGGGTGATTTCTAGTGGATGGGACACGTCGGCGTAATCGTGATAACCGCGTAGGCTTTGGTTATGGTTGTTGTCTTCGTCGAGAATCAGGTAGAGGCGATGTTCCTGTTGAGCGTCTTGCAAATACAGGAAAGGAGCGGTGGCGAGTTGCCCGTAAAAATATTCAGGCGTGGTGTCGGTGTAGGTTTTACCGTCGATGGTGAATTCGGCAGCTTGGGGCGTGATCGTGAGGGATAAGTCAGGGCTGTGCCATTCGCCACCATACGCCGTTTTATCGGCAGCAAATGCCAGAGGGGATAAGCTGGCAGTGAGTAAGCAGGCGCACATAAGCGCCACGGACTTGAACCGTTGTTCCTTTTTCATGATGTTCTCCTAAGCGATTTGGGTATTATTCGTTTAAAACTAGTGTAGTCGAGTTATACCTATAAAGGGAAATCGGGAACCATGAAAACATGACAATGATCACAACCTTCTTGCCTTAGCAAAACCCATCCATCTATGCTAGGATGCGCCCGCATAATTGTGACTCACACGGATGCGTATTTCCCCCTATGGCTCGATACATCTTCATCACTGGTGGCGTGGTTTCCTCTTTAGGGAAAGGCATTGCTGCCGCATCACTCGGTGCAATCCTCGAAGCACGTGGCTTAAAAGTCACCATGCTCAAACTTGACCCCTACATCAACGTCGACCCCGGCACGATGAGTCCGTTTCAACACGGCGAAGTTTTCGTCACGGAAGATGGCGCGGAAACCGATCTCGACCTTGGGCATTACGAGCGTTTTGTCGGTTTCAAAGCCAGCAAGCTCAACAATTTCACCACCGGGCGCATTTACCAAACGGTTATCAGCAAGGAACGGCGCGGTGAGTACCTCGGCGCAACCGTGCAAGTGATTCCACACATTACCGACGAAATCAAACGTTGCGTGCGTGCGGGTGCGGGTGATGCCGACATTGCGATGGTCGAAATTGGCGGCACGGTCGGCGACATCGAAGCCATGCCGTTCATGGAAGCCATCCGCCAAATGGGGGTGGAGGAGGGCAGAAGTAATGCCTTGTTCATCCACCTAACCCTATTGCCTTATGTGGCAGCGGCTGGCGAGTTAAAAACCAAGCCAACCCAGCACTCGGTCAAGGAATTGCGTTCCATCGGCATCCAGCCCGATATCTTGCTGTGCCGTAGCGAACGCCTGTTCCCCGAAAACGAGCGCAAAAAGATTGCCCTGTTCACCAATGTGGAAGAACGCGCCGTCATTTCTGCGGTAGATTTGGACAATATCTATAAAATCCCCCTGTGGTTGCACGCGCAAAAGCTGGATCGCATCGTTGCCGAAAAATTCGGGTTAACCAATTTGCCGGAAGCTGATCTTTCCGATTGGAAAGATGTGGTCAGCTCAATGGAATTCCCCGAAGCGGAAATTACCGTGGCAATGGTCGGCAAATACGTCGATTTGACCGAATCGTACAAATCCTTGAACGAAGCCTTGACCCACGCGGGCATCCAGACGCATACCAAGGTCAAGATTCACTACCTCGATTCCGAACGCCTCGAAGCCGACGACGAGCAAGCCTTTGAAGTGTTGGGCAAAGTGGATGCGATTCTCGTCCCCGGCGGTTTCGGGAATCGTGGTGTCGAAGGCAAAATCCGTGCAGCTCAGTATGCGCGTGAAAACAAAATCCCCTACCTCGGCATTTGCTTGGGGATGCAGGTCGCGGTGATCGAATTCTCACGCCATTGCGCAGGCTTGGCAGGCGCACACAGCACCGAATTCGCGCCCGATTCACCACATCCGGTCATCGGTTTGATTACCGAGTGGCAAGCCGACGATGGCACGATTGAAAAGCGCTCCCACGATTCCGATCTGGGTGGCACGATGCGCCTTGGTGGGCAAGCGTGCGTGTTGCAAGAAGGCTCATTGGCTCGCACCACTTACGGCGCGGCGCAAATCGTGGAACGCCATCGCCACCGTTACGAATTTAACAACCATTACCGCGAGACGCTGGCAAAGCACGGGCTGATTTTGTCCGGCACATCCATTGACGGCAATCTGATCGAAATGGTCGAATTGCAAGATCACCCCTGGTTCTTGGCTTGCCAGTTCCACCCGGAATTCACTTCGCGTCCGCGCCAAGGGCATCCGCTGTTTAGCGGGTTTGTCAGCGCGGCACGCCGTTACCACGAAACCAAAACGAGCAGCAAACGATCATGAAACTGTGTGGATTTGACGTCGGGCTGGATCAGCCGTTTTTTCTGATTTCAGGCCCTTGCGCCATCGAAACCGAGAAATTGGCACTGGAAACCGCCAGCAAGCTGAAGGAGATGACTACCCGTTTGGGCATTCCCTTCATCTACAAATCGTCGTTCGACAAAGCCAACCGTTCCTCGCACAACAGCGCACGCGGTGTGGGCTTGGAAGCCGGTTTGCGGATTTTGGAGCGCGTCAAAACCGAGATTGGCGTACCCGTACTCACCGATGTCCACGAAGACACACCGCTGGATGAAGTCGCCAGTGTAGTGGATGTATTGCAAACACCTGCCTTCCTATGCCGCCAGACCAATTTTATCCAAAGCGTGGCACGGACTGGCAAGCCGGTGAACATCAAAAAAGGACAGTTTCTCGCGCCGTGGGACATGGGCAATGTGGTCGAAAAAGCCCGTGCCACCGGCAATCAACAGATTATGGTGTGCGAGCGCGGTTACAGCTTTGGCTACAACAATCTGGTTTCCGATATGCGCAGTCTTGCCATCATGCGTGATACCCAATGCCCGGTGGTGTTTGATGCCACGCATTCGGTGCAATTACCGGGTGGGCAGGGCAGTTGTTCCGGCGGGCAGCGTGAACACGTACCTGTTTTAGCACGGGCAGCGGTTGCAGTCGGCATTGCGGGCTTGTTCATGGAATCGCACCCTGACCCCGCCAATGCCCTAAGCGATGGCCCGAATTCCTGGCCAATGGATCGCATGGAAGAATTACTGATCACGCTGGTCGAGCTGGATCGCGTGATCAAGGCACAAAAATTGCTAGAAAATACTTTGTAAGTTTAATTGGGAAATAGAGATTATGTCTGAAATTAAAGCAGTAAAGGCGCGTGAAATCGTCGATTCCCGTGGCAATCCTACCGTGGAAGCCGATGTTATCCTCAGCAATGGCGTGATGGGGCGTGCGGCTGTGCCATCCGGTGCATCCACTGGCTCGCGTGAAGCAATTGAATTGCGCGATGGTGGTGCACGTTACATGGGCAAAGGCGTGCAAACAGCGGTTGCCAACGTCAATGGCGAAATTGCCAAAGCTGTTACGGGCATGGATGTCACCGATCAAGGCGGCATCGACCGCACGATGATCGCGTTGGATGGTACTGATAACAAAGCCCGTTTGGGTGCAAATGCACTGTTGGCGGTATCAATGGCAACCGCACATGCGGCAGCTAACGACCAAGGCTTGCCACTGTACCAATACCTCGGCAAAGCGGACTCCTACCAACTGCCCGTGCCAATGATGAACATCATCAACGGTGGCGCACACGCGGACAACAGTGTGGATATGCAGGAATTCATGATTCTACCCGTCGGTGCTACCAGCATGGCGGAAGCGGTGCGTTATGGCGCAGAAGTATTCCATAACCTCAAATCCGTGCTGAAAAAGCGTGGCATGAACACAGCGGTGGGCGACGAAGGCGGTTTTGCTCCTGACCTGTCGTCCAACGAACAGGCGATTGAAGTTATTCTGGAAGCGATTGACAAAGCCGGTTTTAAAGCGGGTCAAGACATCTGGCTGGGTTTGGACGTTGCCAGCTCTGAGTTCTACAAAAACGGCAAATACGATCTGGAATCCGAAGGCAAGCAATTCAGTGCCGAAGAGTTCACCGCTTACTTGGAAAACTGGGTCAACCAATACCCGATTCTGACCATTGAAGATGCGATGGCGGAAGGCGATTGGGCGGGTTGGGCGCATTTCACCAATGTGCTGGGCAAGCGCGTGCAGATTGTTGGTGATGATTTGTTCGTGACCAATACCAAGATCCTGCAAGAAGGCATCGACAAGGGAATTGCGAATTCTATCCTGATCAAAGTGAACCAGATTGGTACGCTGACCGAAACCTTGGAAGCGATTGGTATGGCGCATAAAGCGGGTTACACGGCGGTGGTGTCACACCGTTCGGGCGAAACCGAAGATACCACGATTGCTGACATCGCGGTGGCGACCAATGCTTGCCAAATCAAGACGGGTTCGCTGTCGCGTTCTGACCGAGTTGCAAAGTACAACCAATTATTGCGTATTGCGGAGCAGTTGGGTAGCAAGGGTACTTACGCGGGAAAAGCGGCGTTTAAGCAGTTGGGCTAACCTTTCGGTTTAAATCTGCTATCCTCTTATGGCGGGCTTTGTCCCGCCATATTTATTTCTGAAATACATTACCATATTAACATGACACGCATCATCTTTATAGCGCTAGGAGTGTTGGCTTTCGGGCTGTTTGTACGCCTGTGGGTAGGCCCGGGCAGTTACCCCGACATGCAACGTTTGGAACAGAAAATTGAGCAGCAAAATGCGGCGAACGATGAGCAAGCTGAAATCAAACGCCGCTTACAAATGGATGTGGTGGGTTTATCCAAAGACGACGACGCGGTTGAGGAACACGCCCGCAGTGAGCTGGGAATGATACGTGAAGGCGAAACCTTTTATCAGGTGATTCTGAAGTCTGACCCGGAAGCCACGGCACCGGTGTCACAAGTGAAGGCTACCCCGCATGTCGAATAAGGTGTGGGTGGTGATTCCCGCTGCCGGAGTCGGGGCGCGGATGCAAGCCGATCGCCCAAAACAATACTTGCCATTGGTGGGTAAAACGGTGATTGAACACACCTTGGATTGTTTTCTAACCCATCCGACGGTCACGGGAATTGTGGTGGCGGTGAGTGAGGGCGATCCGTTTTGGGCGGAACTCATGGCAACCACACTTAACCAGTATCCGCAATTACACACGGCTCCCGGTGGGCGTGAGCGCTCAGATTCTGTGCTCAATGCCTTGGACTATCTGGCGAATACCTTGCAGGTTGCACCGGATACTGGGGTGTTGGTGCATGATGCTGCCCGCCCATGCTTAAGTCGTACTGACTTGGATAAATTGTTAACCCTAGGTGCTAACGAAGTGGCTGGAGCAATTCTTGCCGTACCGGTACGTGATACCATGAAACGTGTCCAGACCGGCACTACACGCATTTCACGCACCGAAGACCGCAATGGTTTATGGCACGCGCTTACCCCGCAAATGGCACGCTTAGGGCTATTGCGCACTGCACTGGCGGATGCTTGGGA
>JBEUIR010000092.1:0-8050 GCA_040415395.1 Candidatus Thiothrix namsaraevi | reverse complement strand
TCAAAGCCAAGCAGTGGCTTGCGGCAGAAAACTTCCGCGTCGTCAGTGCCAGTTTGCCACTCAAACAGCCCAGCATTCTCAACCCCAGCACCCCAACGCCCGGCAGCAATGATGGACGCATCCGCAGCTTTTCCCTGCAATTCGAGCAGCCCTTACCGTGGGCAGGTGTCTCCGAAGCACTCGACACGCTGGTGGAATTTTGCAGCGCCCGCCTGTTACGCATGAAAGCCATCGTCAACGTGCAAGAATATCCCGGTCGCCCCATCGTGCTACACGCGGTGCAACACCTGTTTTACCCCTCGGTGGAACTTCCCGCATGGCCGGATGCTGAGCAGCGCAGCCGCTTTGTGTTCATCACCGCCGATCTCGACGAAGATTTTGTCAGCAATTTATTAACCTCGTTTACCCAAACCGTGAACCAAACACCCTCTACCGGAGAATAAAATGAAATACCCTAGCATCCCCCTCAGTAGCCTTGCCCTGTGTTTAACACTGGCCAGCAGCACACTGTACGCACATGACAACAAACATGACCACGCGCATGATAAACACGAAGAACACGGCGCACACGAACACGGTGCAGCCACCCTGTCGCTTGCCGTTGGCACAGAAGGGCTGGAAATCATGCTCGAATCCCCCGCTGCCAATATCGTCGGCTTTGAACACGCCGCCACCACCGATGCCGACAAGCAAAAACTCGCCGATGCGGTGAAAAAGCTCGAAGCCGGGGCGGAACTGTTCAGCATGAATACCGAAGCGAGTTGTACCCTCAAAAGTGCCGAAGTTATCTCCGCTCTGTTGGGAAATACCGCCGAGACTGCTGGTGAAGCCCACAACGATATGGACGTTACTTGGTCATTTGCCTGCACCCAACCCGCCGCACTGAAAGAAGTGGCGGTAAAACTCTTCGCCGCTTTCCCCGACGGTTTCCAGCACATCAAGGCGGAATGGGTCACGGAGAAGGGCGCATCAGCGTTGGAATTGAGCAAGGATGACACCATCAAGCTGACCCCATGAAAGTGATCGAACTGCACAATCTGCACTACCGCTGGCAAGGGCAAAGCCGTGACACGCTGGCAATTGCCGAACTGCACGTTGCCCAAGGCGAACACCTGTTTATTCGCGGCGCAAGCGGCAGCGGCAAAACCACGTTCCTCAACCTGCTGGCAGGCATTTTGCGCCCTGCCAGTGGCAGCTTGATTATTCTGGGGCAAGCCTTGCATGGTATGGATAATTCCGCCCGCGACCGTTTCCGTGCGGATCACATGGGCGTGATCTTCCAGCAGTTCAACCTCTTGCCGTATTTGTCGGTGCGGGAAAATGTGCAATTGCCCTGCCATTTTTCCAAACGGCGCAAACAACAGGCAGGGGATATGCAAGCCACGACCAACCGCTTGCTGGAACATCTGGGGTTAGATCGTCAATTGTGGGAGCGCCCCGTCACTGACCTGAGCGTGGGGCAACAACAGCGCGTCGCCGTCGCCCGCGCTCTGATTGGCAGCCCCGAATTGATCATTGCGGATGAACCGACCTCGGCACTGGATACCGATACCCGCGACGGTTTTCTAAACTTATTATTCAAGGAAGCAGCGGCTCAAAATAGCACCATTGTGTTCGTGAGCCACGATCCGCACATTGCCAGCCACTTTCCGCGCCAAGTGGATTTGAATGACGTGAACCGCCGATAATACCCGTGCCAATCCCCGTAGGGGCAATTCATGAATTGCCCCTACAACACCGCACACCATACGCTGGAGAGTCTTGAAATGAATACAATCCCCACCCAAAAGCAAAACAACAACCCACTACACGGCTTAACCTTGCAAACCATCCTCACCGAACTGGTGGACTATTTCGGTTGGGAAGGCTTAGCCGAGCGCATCCCCGTGCGCTGTTTTGCCAGCGACCCCAGCATGGCTTCCAGCCTGAAATTTTTGCGTAAAACCCCTTGGGCGCGAGAAAAAGTCGAAGGGCTGTACGGCTTTATGTTACGGGAAAAACGGCGCGAATCATGATCCTACTTCACCTTACCCTGCGCAGCCTGTGGAACCGCCGTGCCAGTTTACTGCTCACGCTATTTGCCATCGCCATTAGCGTCGCGCTCTTGCTGGGCGTGGAATACATCCGCAAGGAAGCCAAAAGCAGTTTCCTCAGCACCATTTCCGGCACGGATTTGGTGGTCGGCGCACGCAGTGGCCCGGTGCAATTGCTGCTCTACAGCGTGTTTCGTATCGGCAACGCCACCAACAATATCAGTTGGCAATCGTACCAAGAGATCGCCAGCAAACCGCTGGTGGAGTGGACAATTCCTATCAGCCTCGGTGATTCACACAAGGGCTATCGGGTATTGGGCACGAATCAGGATTATTTTCGCTATTACCGCCACGGCGATAAACGCTTGCTGGAATTTGCTCAAGGCAAGCCGTTTGCAGGCGTGTTTGATGCCGTGTTGGGGGCAGAAGTGGCGCGCAAACTCGGCTACCAGCTCCACGACAATATCGTGATTGCGCACGGTGCTGCCGCGACTAGCTTTACCTTGCATGACGACAAACCGTTTCAGGTGGTGGGCATTCTCAAACCCACTGGCACGCCGATTGATCGCACCGTGCATGTCTCGCTGGAAGGCATTGAAGCCATTCACATCGACTGGGTAGGTGGTGCAAAAGTCCCCGGTTATCAAATCAGTGCTGAGACCGCCTTGCAGAAAAACCTGCAACCTAAAGTCATCACCGCGTTTATGGTGGGGCTGAAAAACCGCGCTGCCGCGTTTCGAGTGCAGCGTGAAATCAATGACTACAAGCGCGAACCCTTGCTGGCAACCGTCCCCGGCGTGGCGTTAGCAGAATTGTGGCAAGCCATTGGCATGTTTGAAAACGTATTGCGGATTATCACTGGCTTTGTGGTCATCGCGGGTTTGCTGGGCATGTTGACCACGTTGCTTTCCACCCTGAATGAGCGGCGGCGCGAAATGGCGATTTTACGGGCAGTGGGCGCACACCCGCGTCAGGTATTCTCGCTGTTTGTGCTGGAAGCGGGGGTATTGGCGGTATTGGGTGGCTTGCTGGGTGCGGTGTTGGTGTGGGTTGGGGTGTTGGCAGCGCGTCCGTGGGTGATGGCGGAATACGGGTTTTACCTGAGTACTTGGCTGCCGACTTGGCATGAAGGGCTGTTGCTTGCAGTGGTGACGGTGCTTGCGTTACTGTTCAGCCTGATTCCGGGGGCAATTGCGTATCGGCGTTCCCTGCAAGATGGTTTAACCGTAAGAGTTTGACATGAAAACAAAACTGCTATTCCCCCTCATTATCCTCACCAGCCTGCTGGTCGCGTGCGGTGAGAAAAACCAAGTGGAAACACCGCCAACACTCCCCAGCAATGCGCCCGCTGTGGGCACACCCATTACAGCCGTTACCCAAACCACGACGTCTAAGCCGCAACAAGACGGCGAATACACCGAAATCGAGTGGGAAAATCTGGAATTACCGGGGCAAGGCTTGGCGGACATTATCCAAAAATACCAACCGCAAATTGATGCCATCCCCGAAGGCGACCCCGCAGAAGATGCACTGCTGGAAGAAATGCAAGCCGAATTGAATGCGGCACCCGTGAATTCGGCACTCAATGGCAAGAAAATCAAAATTCCCGGTTTCATTTCACCGCTGGAAGTGGACGAAACCAAGGGCATGGTGAAAGAGTTTTTGCTAGTACCGTATTT
The DNA here is from genome assembly GCA_040415395.1 of Candidatus Thiothrix namsaraevi. Taxonomy (GTDB): domain Bacteria; phylum Pseudomonadota; class Gammaproteobacteria; order Thiotrichales; family Thiotrichaceae; genus Thiothrix; species Thiothrix namsaraevi. The sequence continues at coordinate 4,338 of JBEUIR010000092.1, read as the reverse complement.
TGGCGCGTGCATCCACACGCCACCACCGCCACTCAATCAAACTTTATTGGTCAAGCCCTTAGAAGGTAAAAGCATCGGGGTAGAACGCATGTACGAACCGGTATGGGTATACGGCACGATTGTCACCGAACAAATTCACACCGATCTTGCCGAAGCAGGCTACCAAATCAAGGATGCTTCCGTGGAAATTTATCGGGACTAACCGTTGTCATGTGGAATGATGCGTTGCAGTGTCAGCCGCCACACCACCCAGTACAGCAAGATACCGGCGGCATCAGCCGCAAGATCAGCCAATGATGCGGAACGCCATATTGTGAAACCTTGCACTATCTCAATGAAACCGCCGTAACACAGGAGTATAGGTACTTGCCAGCGCCAGAAACTGCGGGTAGTTGCCAAATCCAAGAGTAGGGCAAACCCAAACAGTGCGCCTGCGTGCAGCAATTTGTCAGCGTGGGGCAGACCTTGACCACCACCCGGCAGTAATGCGGCAACAACACCGACTAGTGCTAGGGCGACGAATAAAAACTTCAACAGAAGTCGGGTTTGTCGCGGGTTGAGTATGAATCGTGAGAGGATGTCTTGCATGGATATACCTGCTAGTGTTTTCAATGAAGACTGGCTGCTTGTTACCAGTTTTCTGTTCTTTATTGTATTGGGGCGAGCACTTCGTCATGCCAACTGGACGTATGTGCGCGAACATTCGCATGTTTACCTTGGCGCGATTGTATTTGCAAGTGTTATATGGTTATTAAGAGCAGGCATAGGCACGACTCTCAATTTTCATTTACTCGGCATGACCGTCATGACGCTAATGTTCGGCTGGCGTCTAGCACTACTTGCCGCTACGGCCATTGTCAGCATGGCATTCTGGCGCTTGGATGCGGGTTTACTGGCAATACCGCTGAATACCTTGGTGATGGGCGGCATCCCGATCTTGATTACGCACCAGTTATTGCGCTGGAGTCAACAGCATTTACCCACGAATATCTTCATTTTTATATTCGTCAATGGCTTTCTTGCCGCGATTCTAAGCAGTGTCGCCGTGGTGCTCACCGGCAGCTTATTGCTGTGGTGGACGGATACTTTCACCGCGCATTATTTGCAAACCTATTACCTGCCATTTATTCCGCTGTTAATGTTTCCCGAAGGCATTATCAATGGCATATTGGTGGCGATTGCGGTGGTGTATATGCCGCAATGGATTCCGGCGTTTGACGATGCCCGTTACCTGCGCAAAATTGACGACGATAAACCGCGTTAAGCGTTGCTAAGACTTAGCACCTAGCAGGCGGTTAATTTCAGGCAACATGCGTTCCACCGTGTCATAACCCTCAGCAATCGCTTCAGCCGCACGGTGGAATTCCAATAATCCAATGTGTTCCAGCGAGGGTGTGAGCAATATTTCCGGTGGGTCGCCGACCATGCGGCTGCGGGTGATTTTATCCTGCATGATATTGATAGAAGCGGCGAGTGCATCCATCAAGCTGGGAGCCGTTTCTTTGGGTTTGCTGTTGGTGTCAGGGAATAACGCGGCGGAATATTCACGCAATGAAGTGGTCAACGTGTCCACAAAGGTTTCGGACTTAACCGCTTCCGCGTCGCTGGTTTTACTGGAGGTAACGTCAGCCGGTTTCTCTGGTTTGGCTTTTTGGATGTGGTTAGCGTAACGCCGCGCAATATTGCCATTCAAATTCACCGCAATGATGACATCTGCACCCAACGCGCGGCACATGGATACGGGCACGGGGTTAACCAAACCGCCATCCACCAGCCATTGCTTGCCATAGCGATAGGGGGTAAACAAACCGGGCAGGGCGATGGAGGCGAAAACGGCTTCCAGCACCGCACCTTGCGTAAACCAGATTTCGCGCCCGGTTTCTAAATCGGTGGCAACACTGGCAAATTTGCATGACAGTTGCTCAATGCTTTGCGTAGCGTCACACACGTTGGTGTGAAAAAACTGTTGCAGCTTGTCGCGATTCACAAAACCGTTAAGCGAAGGGTTTAACTCGAAAAAGCGCATGAGTTCTAAACGGTTGAACGCCAGCACCCCGGTTTCTAACACGTCCAAACGTTGAGCAGCATAAGCGGCACCGACAACAGCCCCAACCGAACAGCCACACACAATTTCCGGGTGAATGCCGTGTTCGGCTAAGGCGCGTAACACGCCAATATGCGCCCAGCCACGCGAAGAACCACTGCCCAGTGCAATGCCAATACGGGGGGGATGTGCCATGCGTTTAATCCATTGCAATCACAATGCGGTTACTAGTCCCCGTCAATACCGTGAAGGCGCGACGGCGTTCTTGCCCATCCAGTGTTGCCACGGCTTCGTACTGACCGGGAGCCACTTCGAGATTAGCAGAATGGCGACGCGGGGTTGCAATGGTTTGCCTGCCGCCATCCAACCGGTACACCATCCAGCTCATGGGGCGCAGGGCGGGGCCATTATCGAGTGTAGCAACCAGCGTTACTTTGCCAGAAGGCATTTGGATATTAGCCGCACTGAGTTTACCAGAGCTTACTTGTAAGCGTTGGGTATGTTGGATGCCATCGCCACGGCTGGCTAACACTTCGTATTCACCGGGTGGCAGCAGCGTATTGAGGATTTTATTATCACTACTGGTACTCACTATTTTCCCGGCATCCTCACCGTGTTGTGCGATGATTTTCCAGTCCGCTGGGTGTGAACTATTGACGCGCAAACGCCCAACATTGGCAGTAAACGGGAGCTTGCTGAGTTTCCCTTCCACGACATTAACCGTCTGAGTGGAAGTATACGTGCCAATCGACAGCGTTACCTCGTATTGACCATTTGGCAAACGCAGCGTTGGCGAATGCCCAAGGTGACGTTGTTCAAGGCTGCCATCTGCCGCACGGATGTGCCAAGTAATATCCCCAGCCACCGTCGAAAGCTCATCCGCTAACACGACTGACAAGGCTAAATTATCTGCTGAAGAGGCATTCACTGCCGCTACCGACAAAGGTGGGGAAGGCGACAGGTTAGACGACCCGGCTGAACCCATACTAAAAGCGGCTAACAGCGATACCGCCACCAGCATTTGCATGATGCCACGCCATGTGTATTGCGCACCCATTGGTCTATTATTTTTATTGTTTACCATGAAAACTGTACCGCGTTCTGACATGGCGCTCATGAAACGCGATAACAGACTGGATAACAATCTTCAGCAGATAGACACCCGTGTTTTTACGCTTGGCGGCTAAAACGGACTATTTTGACTGTTATTTAATCAGGTCTTGGTTAAACGGCGGTAAAGCTTTGCTGCTAATTGTGATGAATGGCATCTCGGCTTGCAGCTTGGTATCGGGGGTAAATACGTCCAACGTTGCCAACCATTCCATCCGTTCCAGCGTACACACCGGCAGAATCAGTTTGCCTTGGAATTGCGCTGGACCGCTGGGTTTCAACTCGGCGTATTGGTAGCCCATGAACATATTCACGCCCTCCACCGTCAGACGCACATTATTCACCTCTGCCAAACCGCTGGTGTCCACCTGTATGGTCAACTCTTCCATGAGCGGAATGCTGGCGGGATTGATGCTAAAACGCACACTCCGCCCTTGTGCATCACTTGCCACACACGGTGCTTGGCGCAAATCACACGGGGTTTGCAGGCTCAAAGCGACACTGGGTAATTCAGTGGCAGGTTGCGAATCAAACCACCATTTACCCGCCACCGTCAGCACGAACACCGTTAAACCCAGTAACAGATAACGCATCATCGCGAAAACTCCGCCACCACCGGCGTATGATCCGACGGCTTTTCCCAGGTGCGCGGCTCACGGTCAATCACACACGACTCGCAAACATCCACTAAGGGCTTGCTGGCAAGAATCAAATCAATCCGCAACCCATGATTGCGCCGGAAACCACCGCCACGGTAATCCCACCAGCTAAAACTTTTGTCCGGCTGCGAAAACTGGCGGAAAGTATCGCTTAAACCCAAAGCCTGAATGGCCTGCAACGCCGCACGTTCAGCAGGGGAGCAGAGTATGCCTTCACCCCACGCCACCGGGTCATGCACATCGCGATCTTCCGGGGCAATATTGAAATCGCCCAGCACCACTAATTGCGGATAAAGCGCGGCTTGTTGCTGTAACCACGCGGTCACTTTCGCCAACCAATCGAGCTTGTAAGCGTATTTTTCCGAGCCAACTTCCGCGCCGTTGACCACGTACAAATTCACCACCCGAACCCCGTCAATGGTCGCAGCAAGAATACGGCGTTGAGGGTCGTCTAAGTTGGGAATATCGGTAACGATTTCCGTAGCAGGCGATTTGCTGAGTATTGCCACGCCGTTATAGGTTTTC
>JBEUIR010000091.1:0-8264 GCA_040415395.1 Candidatus Thiothrix namsaraevi | reverse complement strand
TTTCAGGAGAGTCAGGGGAAGTGTTGGTGGAGTGGGTGTTAATACTTATTTACAAATCCGCATGGAATAAATAATAATCACCTTAAGGTCAGGTAGCAGGGCTGCTGCCTGACTTTTATTCAAAGAAGGGGCGATTAATGGGCAAATCACGTCCGATAGCACATGTACGTTTTGACGCAAACAATCAGCCGATTGAACATTGGCTGGATGAGCATTTGCGGGATGTGGCAATGCTGGCGTCACATTACGCAACTCACTTTGGCAGCATTGACTGGGCGCATGTCGCCGGAATTTGGCACGACCTCGGTAAATACAATCCTGAATTTCAACGCTACATCAGCGACAAGACAGGTTATGTCGCCGCCAATGCCCACATTGAAACCGACCATGCTCCCGGCAAAGTCAATCACTCCGCTGCTGGTGCGTTGTATGCTGTGCAGAAGCATCCCGCATTGGGCAGAATTCTTGCCTATCTGATTGCGGGTCATCACTCCGGTTTGCCAGATTGGGTAAAAGATGATGCTGACGGGCGTTCATTGGAAGAAATCCTACAAGATGGCATCCATTTGGATAAAGCTCTGCAAGTTCCTGTTCCTGATGACATCCTGCAAACCAAAATGCCTACGTCTGCCCCTGTGGGGGGCATTGATAATGCAGCATTGTGGATACGAATGCTTTTTTCTTGCCTAGTTGATGCGGATTTTCTGGATACCGAAACCTTCATGCAGCCGGACAAACAGGATTTGCGCGGGCAATACCCTGACCTGAATAGCTTGTTGACTGGATTCAACGACCACATGGCAGGCTTTGCAGCAAAAGCAGCAGATACCCCAGTCAACCGCTTGCGTACACAAATCTTGCGTGATTGCCGGAAAACAGCAGAAAAACCACCTGGTATATTTTCCCTGACCGTACCAACCGGCGGTGGTAAAACACTTTCTGGTATGGCATTCGCGCTTGAACATGCGATCCGGCACGGTAAGCAGCGCGTCATTTACGCCATCCCCTACACTAGCATCATTGAGCAAACCGCCAATATCTACCGCCACATCTTTGGTAATTGCGTGGTGGAACATCACAGCAATCTTGACCCCGACAAGGAAGATGCGCAAAGCCGTTTGGCGGCGGAAAACTGGGATGCGCCGATTATTGTTACCACCAACGTGCAACTGTTTGAATCGCTGTTTGCCAGCCGTACTAGCCGTTGCCGCAAGCTGCACAACTTGGCAAACAGCGTGATCGTGTTGGATGAAGCGCAATCGTTACCGCCGGAATTCCTGAACCCGATTTTGGGCGTGATGAAAGCTCTGGTAGAGCATTACGGTGTGACCTTCGTTCTTTCTACAGCTACTCAACCAGCGTTACACACTTACCACGATACATTTGGTAGTGCAGTAGTGAAAGGCTTTGAAGCCGAGCAAATCACCGAAATCATGCCTGATCCTGAAGCATTGTTTGCTGCGCTGGAACGGGTAAAAGTCGAATTGCCAGACGATTTGATAAGAGAACGTTCGTGGGAGGATGTGGCAGAGGAAATTGCTGAACTGGATTCTGTGCTGGTTATCGTCAATACCAAACAGCAGGCTGCGGAACTGTGTCGTTTGTTGCCTCCTGAGACTTACTACCTGACGACCAATGTGTGTGGGGAACACCGTTCCGAGAAGTTAAAAGAAATCCGCCAGCGTTTGCAAGACGGTGAGCCGGTTCGTGTGGTCAGTACGCAGTTGATTGAAGCCGGAGTTGATGTGGATTTCCCCGTGGTTTACCGGGCGTTAGCTGGGCTTGATTCCATTGCGCAAGCCGCCGGACGTTGCAACCGTGAGGGCAAGCTATTGGAAAAAGGGCGCGTGGTTGTGTTCGTGCCGCCACTCAATGCCAAACTACCGGGGCATCTGGGGCGGTCGGTGACGGTGTGCCGTTCCTTGTTGCCAACTTTCACCCAAGCACCGCTACACCATTCGCATTTTCAGATTTACTTTGAACACTTTTATGCGCGAGCAGAATCACGGGATAAGCATGGTATTGTCGATTTGCTTGCTCAGAATGCGCGTGAATTAAAAATCCAGTTCCGCACGGCAGCCCAACGTTTTCGGCTAATTGATGACGAAGGTTCAGCAGTGCTGGTGACATACGGTGATGGTGCAAAACTGATTGAACAACTGAAAATCATTGGACCGAAACGTAACCTGATGCGGAAGCTACAACGCCACACCGTAACCGTGCGTGAGCAGGTGAAAAAGCGCTTGCTACAGGCGGGCGATATTCGGGAGCTTGCCAATCTGCCTGGCATTTACGAGCAAATTACCCCCGGCTTGTATGACCAAAAACTTGGTTTATTGGTGGATGGTGTGTCACTATCTGCTGAATCCTTATACATTTGAGGTTTTGCCATTATGCAAACTTTTTGTCTGGAAGTAACGGGTGATTTTGCCTGCTTCACCCGCCCTGAAATGAAGGTGGAACGGGTGTCTTACGATGTCATCACGCCTTCTGCTGCACGCGCCGTATTCGAGGCTATTCTTTGGAAGCCTGCGATTCGCTGGCATATCCGCAAAATTGAGGTACTGAAGCCGATTCGCTGGATCAATTTGCGCCGCAACGAAGTATCAGGGGTTGTACCTGCCGGGGCAGTCAAGTCAGCGATGAAACAGGGCAAGGGCAACCTCGGTATGTATATCGAAGAAGACCGCCAGCAACGGGCAGGTTTGTTCCTGCGTGATGTGCATTACCGCCTCCACGCTGAGTTTGAAATGCTGGACAACAACCCGGAGAACAATTCGGTCAAGTTTGCTGAAATGTTCAAACGCCGCGCCAGCAAAGGGCAGTGTTTCAATCAGCCTTATCTGGGGACACGCGAATTTTCCTGTGATTTTCGTTTGGTTGAAGCTGACACCACGCCCGTACAGCCTTTGCCCGAAACACGGGAACTCGGCTGGATGTTGTACGACATGGATTTTGCGGATACCGCTAACCCGATGCCGCGCTTCTTTCAAGTCAAAATGCAAGACGGTGTGATTCACATCCCCGCGTGGGATAGCGAGGAGATACGCGGATGATTCTGCAAGCACTCTACGATTACTACCAACGCAAATCAGCCAACGCAGATTCTGCTTTAGCGCCCGCCGGATTTGAGTACAAAGAAATCCCTTTCATTTTGGAAATCACGGCTGATGGAAAACTGGCACAGATTGCAGATACCCGCACGGGTGATGGCAAAAAGAAGCGGGCAAAATCAGAACGTGTACCACAAGGTGTGAAGAAAACTTCGGGTGTTGCTGCCAACCTGCTGTGGGATAACGCTGAATATGTGTTGGGTATTGATACCAAAGGCAAGCCAGAGCGGGTAAAGGAACAGCAAGCCGCTTTTGCCGAACGTATCCGCCAATTGGCTATCGCGGAACAGGATGAGGGCATCGCGGCGGTACTGGCTTTTCTGGAAAATCTGGATACCGAAACCTTGCAGCAACAACCGCAATGGGAAGAAATTGCTGCCACCAATCCTAACCTGACTTTTCGTTTGCAAGGGCAACTGCATTTGGTTTGCCAAAGCCGCAAAGTTCAAGCGGCATTGATGAGTGCAGGCGGTAACGATAACGCTAAAGCCACTTGCCTGTTGACGGGCGAACAAGCCGAGATTGAACGCCTGCATCCCTCCATCAAGGGTGTCTGGGGAGCGCAAAGCTCCGGTGCAAACATCATTTCCTTTAACCTTGATGCGTTCACCTCTTACGGTAAGAGCCAGAGTTTTAATGCGCCTGTCAGTAAAGAAGCGGCGTTTGCCTATACCACAGCGTTGAATCACTTGCTGAGCAAGGATTCCGCACAACGGATGCAGGTGGGCGATGCGTCCACGGTTTTCTGGGCAGAGAAAGAACATGCGCTGGAAGATGATTTCACTGCTTTGTGGGGAGCTGCGGACAGCAAGAAAGATGCTCCAGATCGCAATACCAATGCAGTGAAAGCCTTGTACAAAGCTGTCCAAGAATACGGGCGCAATCCTGCGTTGGGTGAAACAACCCGCTTTTTTATTCTGGGGCTTGCACCCAATGCGGCGCGTATCAGCATTCGTTTTTGGCATGTGGGAACTGTGCGGGAAGTCAGCCAGCGTATCGTTGATCATTTTGAATATTTACGGATTGAACGCAGTGAACGCGATGTGGAATTTTTGCCACTGTGGTTGTTGTTACGATCAACCGCGTTGCTGGGTAAAACGGAAAATGTTCCGCCGAATCTGGCGGGTGATGTAATCCGCTGCATTCTGGAAGGCTTGCCTTACCCGCAAACATTATTGGCTTCGGCTGTGCGGCGTATCCGTGCAGAACAGGAAGTCACTTACCCACGGGCGGCTTTGATCAAAGCCTATTTGAACCGACTTAATCCAACGGAGAATCTTGCCGTGTCACTTGATCTTGAAAATTCAAATACGGGCTACCGTTTAGGTCGCCTGTTTGCGGTGCTGGAAAAGATACAGGAAGAAGCCCAACCCGGTATCAATGCCACTATTCGTGACCGCTATTACGGGGCAGCTTCTGCCACACCTGTCACTGTATTTTCCACGCTGTTGAAGTTGAAAAATCATCACCTGAGCAAGCTGGATAACAAGGGGCGAGTCAGCAACTTTGAAAAACTGTTGGGTGAGATTATGGGTGGAGTTGTGGATTTCCCAGCCCATTTGCCATTGGCTGATCAAGGGCGTTTTGCGATTGGTTACTACCACCAGCGCCAAGATTTTTTCAAGAAACGTGAAATCAAAGATTCCAACCAAGGAGACTCCGAATGAGCCTGCAAAATCGTTATGACTTCGTACTGCTGTTTGATGTGAAAGACGGCAACCCTAATGGCGACCCGGATGCAGGCAATTTGCCGCGTGTCGATGCGGAAACCGGGCAAGGCTTGGTGACGGATGTCAGCCTGAAACGCAAAGTCCGTAATTTCATTGGGTTGCTGAAAGAAGAACAGCCCCCGTATGAAATCTACGTAAAGGAGAAAGCCATTCTGAATAGGCAACACGAACGCGCTTACCAAGCCATTCCCGGCGGCGCGGAACTGTTGGCAGGCGATGACAAGAAGCGTAAAGGCGGCGACAAGGTGGAAGAGGCGCGGCAGTGGATGTGCCATAACTTCTTTGACGTGCGGACTTTCGGTGCAGTGATGTCTACAGGCGTGAACTGTGGTCAAGTTCGTGGGCCGGTACAAATCACCTTTGCCCGTTCGGTTGATCCGATCATTGCCAGTGAGCATTCTATTACCCGCATGGCAGTGGCGACGGAGAAAGAAGCGGAAAAGCAGGATGGTGACAACCGCACAATGGGGCGCAAATTCACCGTGCCTTATGGTTTGTACGTTGCGCATGGTTTTGTTTCCGCGCATTTGGCTGACCAAACAGGTTTTTCAGAGGGAGATTTAGAACTGTTGTGGCAAGCACTCGGCAATATGTTTGAGCATGACCGTTCCGCCGCGCGTGGTGAAATGGCTACCCGTGGTTTGTATGTGTTTAAACATGAAGGCAAGTTGGGCAATGCGCCTGCCTATAGTTTGTTTGAGCATATCAATGCGGAGTTGAAGGACAAGAATGCAGTACCGCGTCAGTTCAGTGATTATGTCGTAACGGTAGACACAGAAAATTTACCAAACGGTGTGGAACTGTTGAAATTGGTAGGTTAAGCAGATGCATTGCAATATTTGCAAAATGGGTGAAACCGCTGAAGGCAGGGTTACTGTCACCTTGCAACGCGGTGATTTGAGCGTCCTGATCAAGAACGTTCCCGCGCAAATCTGTGAAAACTGCGGTGAGTATTATTTGTCGGATGAGATTACCGATCAGGTATTGAAGCAGGCTGAATTGTCAGCAGCACGTAATGCCGAGGTAGAAATCTTGCGGTTTGCTGCATGACTGAACTCCTCCCCATCATGCTTTCGGCTCTGCAACATTACAGCTATTGCCCGCGTCAGTGTGCGCTGATTCATCAGGAGCAGACGTTTGATGACAATGTGCATACGGTGCGTGGCAATCTGGCGCACGAGCGCGTGGATAGCGGTGAAAGCGGCACGGAATACGGGGTGCGAGTGGAACGTTCCTTGCCGTTGTACAGTGAACGTTATGGGCTGACGGGGCGAGCGGATGCGGTGGAGTTTTTGGAGGATGGCACGCCCTACCCTATCGAATACAAGCAGGGGTCGCGCCAGAAGAAAATTCATGACGATGTGCAGTTAGTTGGTCAGGCGTTGTGTTTGGAGGAAATGACAGGCAAAGCTGTGCCAGAAGGTGCCGTTTTTCATCATAAAAGCCGTCGCCGCCGCGCTGTGCCGATTACGCCGGAATTGCGTGAAGTTACCATCGGTTTGATTGCGCAGGTGCGGGCGTTGTTGGAGTCGGGGCAGATGCCGCCGCCAGTGGATGAGCGTGCTTTGTGTAAGGAATGTTCGTTGCAGGCGAGTTGCCAGCCGGATTTGGTGGGTAGCCGCAGCCGTATCCACCGTTTGCAGCAGTCGCTATTTGATGTGGATGATGAGGGGGACGTGTGAAGCAATTGCTCAATACCTTGTACGTGTCGACTGACGGGGCGTATCTGCGGTTGGAGGGGGAAACGTTGGTGCTGTCGGTGGAAAAGGTGAAAAAGCATCAAGTGCCGCTGCATCATTTGGGCGCGATTGTGTGTCTGGGGCGGGTAGCGATTAGCCCAGCGTTGATGGCGCGAAGTATGGAGGATGGGCGCAGCATCGTGTGGTTGAGTGAACACGGGCGGTTTCAGGCACGGGTGGAAGGCCCGGTGAATGGCAATATTTTGTTGCGGCAGGCGCAGTTTCGGGCGGCGGATAAAGTGGACGTTGCGCTGGAAATCAGTAAGGCGTTTATTGCGGGTAAGTTGCGCAATAGCCGTAATGTGTTGTTGCGCAGTGCGCGTGATAGCAAGGATGAAGAGGCGAAAACGCAATTGGTGCGGGCGGCGAAATCGCTGGCGATTAATTTGCGCAATTTGGCTCATGCGGAATCCGCAGCGTCGGTGCTGGGCTTGGAAGGCGATGCGGCGCGGGTGTATTTCGAGCAGTTTAATACGATGATCAAGCCACAGATGCGTGAGGAGTTTGAGTATAAGGGGCGCAGTCGCCGTCCGCCGAAGGATACGGTGAATGCGTTGATTTCGTTTTTGTATGCGCTGTTGCTGAATGATTGCCGCAGCGCGTTGGAGACGGTGGGGCTTGATCCGCAGTTGGGGTTTTTTCATGTGGTGCGCCCCGGTCGCCCTGCATTGGCGTTGGATTTGTTGGAAGAGTTTCGGGCGGTGCTGGGTGATCGGTTGGCGTTGACGCTGATTAATCGCGGGCAGTTGCGTTTGAAGGATTTTGATTTTCGTCCCGGTGGGGCGGTGATGCTGAATGATAGTGGGCGTAAGACGGTGATTATGGCGTATCAGGAGCGTAAGAAAGAGACTTTGCAGCATCCGGTGTTGGAGTCGCCAGTAGAGATTGGTTTGTTGCCGTTGCTTCAGGCGCGGATGTTGGCGCGGTATTTGCGCGGGGATGTAGAGGCATACGTCCCGTTCCTTAACAAATGAGTGAAGAGTTCCCCCCTTCCCCAACCCCTTCCCCCGCAAGGGGTGAAGGGGCTTTTTTGTGGAGTGCAGTATGTTGATTTTGGTGAGTTATGATGTTTCGACGTTGGAGGCGGCGGGGCGGAAGCGGTTGCGGCGGGTGGCGAAGGTTTGCCAGAATTATGGGCAGCGGGTGCAGAAGTCGGTGTTTGAGTGCAAGGTGGATGCGATGACGTTGGAAATTTTGCAGGACGCGTTGCTGAAGGAGATCAGTTTGACGGAGGATAATTTGCGGATTTACCGTTTGACTGAGCCACTGACCAAGAACGTGAAGGAGTTTGGGAAGTTTCGGGCGACGGACTTTGATGCGCCGTTGATTTTGTGATTGGCATTCAACTAAATGCTTTATATATCATAATTCTACGGGAATTTTTCTGTGTTTATGGTATAATTATGCAGTGAAATTGTACTGCGCGAACCCGTAGCAATGGCGAATTTTCTGGGGGTTTCGCGGAGTCGCAACCCGTTGATTTTACTTGGAACGAAATTATGAACCCTCGCCGTGAACCATTGCTCTCATCCCCGCCTTTTTGGTTCGCGAAAGCACGTCAAAAATCTCTTGTATTTTATGCCCTTACACACGGGCCATTCTCCCGGCTTTATTAGTCGGGAGTGGATTGAAAATGCCCATTGGTCGGGAATGTGATATGTGGGCGCTATTCTCCCGGCTTT
>JBEUIR010000090.1:0-8368 GCA_040415395.1 Candidatus Thiothrix namsaraevi | reverse complement strand
CAAGCTGGAAGGGTATCTGTTTATCGCTGCGATTTATTTCGTGTTTTGTTTCAGCTTGTCGCGCTACAGCCAATGGGTGGAACGGCAGGTGAACCGGGGGAAGGTGCATTAAATGTCCGATTACATGATCGAATTCGCCAAAGTTAACAAATGGTACGGCAACCACTTCCACGTCCTGCGCGACATCGACTTGCAGGTACGCCGGGGCGAACGCATCGTCATTTGCGGCCCTTCCGGTTCGGGTAAATCCACCCTGATCCGCTGCATCAACCGCTTGGAAGCCCATCAGCGGGGTAAGTTGATGGTGGATGGCTTGGAACTCAGCGATGACGTGAAAGTGTTACACGAAGTGCGCCGTAAAGTCGGTATGGTATTCCAGCAATTCAACCTGTTCCCGCATTTAACGGTGCTGGAAAACCTCACCCTCGCTCCGATTCAGGTCAACAAACTCTCCAAAGCCGAAGCGGAAGAACGGGCAATGGTGCAACTACAGCGTGTACAAATTGCCGAGCAAGCCCACAAATACCCGTTGCAACTCTCCGGCGGACAGCAACAGCGCGTCGCCATTGCCCGCACTTTGTGCCTAACCCCGCAGGTATTGCTGTTCGACGAACCCACCTCTGCACTTGACCCGGAAATGATCAAGGAAGTGCTGGATGTCATGACCGAACTCGCTGAACAGGGCATTACCATGCTGTGCGTCACGCACGAAATGGGCTTTGCAAAGTCCGTTGCTGACCGGGTGATCTTCATGGATGCGGGGCAGATTGTGGAAGAAAACAACCCGCACGATTTTTTCAATCGCCCGCGTAACGCACGCACGCAGGCATTTTTGGCGAAAATATTGGTACATTAAACCCAATGGTTAGAAAAGCTAACCATTGGGTTTAGAAATTGTCGCTTGCTCACTGCACCAAAAACACTTAGTATTTTTTGCATTGCAGCATAGATGATTCAGAAGACTCTCTCCTCCTCCTAGCTCCTGAATCATTTGCAAGCGCCCACAGCGCACGGACATTGAGGGATTCTCTCCTCCTCCTCTCTCTCTCCTCGTGTTCTTGCTGTGGGCGTCTCTTTCTAAGAGATTTATTGCAAGCAAGCCAACAATGACAGCGTAATTCTAGCCGTTGCTCCCCACAAAATTTCCCCATCATATTCCTGAAAATACGCAATCGGTATCGGTTCTGGCACGTCGGTTAAGTGTCGGTAACGTATTTGGTAGTGTTGTGGTTGTGCCAGCCAAGCTAACGGAATGGTGAAAGCACGGGCAACTTCCTGCGGGCTAAGCACCAGTTCATAAGGCCAGGGTACACAGGCAACGGTCGGCACAATCCGAAAGCGGCTTACGCTGTGATGCGGGTTGAGTTGCCCCAGAATATCAACATCTTGCGGCAAAATACCGATTTCTTCGTGTGCTTCACGTAATGCGGTGGCAGTCAGGTCGGTATCTTCCGGGTCACGTTTGCCCCCGGCAAAGGCGACCTGCCCACTGTGATAATCGCGCACCGATTCGGGGCGGCGGATAAACAGTAAGTGCCATGCATTGTCCATCCGCACAAACGGCACTAACACCCCGGCTTCGCGACACGCATCCAACGCCACATCATGGGTTGTGGCACCACGTTGTTGTAAACGCTGACTAATGTCGCTTGCTGTCAGTTGGTCAATGCCGTTCATGGTGGTGGCTGCATTAGGCGCTGACCGAATACCCGCGCAGGCGGTGTGCAAATTGTTCCAATGCCGCAATGCCGGTTTTTTCTGCGTTACTGATCCATTCTTGTACTGCTTCCAGCCGTGCTTCCTGGCTTTGCGTGGTGCGCTCCCACAATTGATGCAGGCGTTGCTGGTAAAGATACACGGTTTGTAGAGCTTGGCTTTCGGCGAGTACGGCTTGGTGACGCAATTCTGATTTGGTCACGGGCTTGATGACTTGCTGGGCAAAGTTTGACAGCACTTGCAAGCGATTGCCGAGCACAGCGGTTACGGTGTCAAAGTCTACGGTCAGTTTGTTAGGATTAATACGGATGCGTGGGGCAACTTTGCGCACTTTCGCCATGCCCACTATTTCTAAAATGCGGATGTAGAACCAGCCAATATCGAATTCATACCAGCGGCTGGAAAGCCGTGCGGAAGAGGCGAATGCGTGGTGGTTGTTATGCAGTTCTTCGCCGCCGATTAAAATGCCGATCGGGGAAATATTGGTGGAAGCATCGGTGGTGTTCCAGTTACGATAGCCCCAGAAATGCGCCAGACCGTTAATAACACCGGCTGCCCAGAAGGGAATCCACAGCATTTGTACTGCCCAGACCAATACGCCGGGCAAACCGAATAACACCACATCAATGATTAACATCAGTACAATTCCCAGCCATGAATGCGGCGTATAAAGATGCCGTTCCAGCCAGTCGTCTGGTGTACCTTTGCCGTATTTTTCGAGCGTTTCCTGATTTTTGGCTTCTTGTTGGTAGAGCAATGCGCCTTTCCACAAGACGGTGTTGATGCCACGGGTTTGTGGGCTGTGCGGGTCTTCGGGCGTTTCACATTTGGCGTGGTGTTTGCGGTGGATAGCGACCCATTCGCGGGTAACAGTGCCGGTGGTTAGCCATAACCAAAAGCGGAAAAAGTGGGAGGGAATGAACCCTAAATCCAGCGCACGGTGCGCTTGGGTGCGGTGTAGAAAAATAGTGACCGCTGCGATGGTAATATGAGTTAAACCCAGTGTGACGAGTACCAATTGCCATCCGCTTAATGTCGACAGTAAACCCATACGATTTATCCCTCCTCTATTATGATAAGGAATACTCTACTACATTCACCCTTTATAGATACAGGGTTTACCCAAGGATTCATGATGCAAGCTTTACTTATTGTGGCGCACGGCAGTCGCCGTACTCAATCGAATGACGAAATCCGCGCACTTGCCGCTAAAGTCGGCGAACAGCCGGGTACGGATTACGCTTACGTGAGCAGTGCTTTTCTGGAGTTGGCAGAACCGTCCATTCCCGACGGTATCCAGCAATGCATTGATCAGGGCGCAACGGTTGTTACCATTATGCCATTTTTTCTGTCAGCCGGTCGGCATGTGGTCACGGATGTGCCTGAATTGGTACAGGCTAAACAACGCGAAAACCCCCAAGTAAGGATTCGTATGGCACCGTACTTGGGGGTGTCGGGTTTAATGCCGAGTCTGATTTTGCAATCTGCGCAAACTGCGTGTGAGTGCAAGGGGGCTAATTGCACTTACCCGGCGTGTATCACGGGCTAAGGTAGCTCCAGCCTTCTTCTTGGAGGTCAATAATCCGGGCAATCCCTGCTTGGGTTTCCTCGACACCATCGAGCAATGCCGGGCGTGTGCCACTGGATGCTTCTATGGTATCGAGGGTGTTGCCACAAGCGGTGAAAGTGACGTTTTGCATTATCAGGCTTTCCACGCGCTTGAGAAATCCACTTTTTTCGGTGACTAACCAAACGCCGGGGCCATAGGCAACCACTTCTATTTCGATGCCATCTATACCGTAATGCTTTTGTAGATTGACGATGTTAGACAGAAGATGATCCTGAAATTCTTCTTCCTTTTTGTTGACCTGAATCACTAAGCGGCGTGTGTCGTTACTAGCGGCTTCACTTTCAGCAGCTTTGGGAGCTGCATCTGTAGCGGTTACGGCAGAAAAAGGTACGCTCAATAAAGCAACTGCCACCATGCTGGCAGCAAGAAATGGTTTTAATATCATCTGTTAATTTCCTCCTAATGAAGCGCTCACTATAACAAATGGTATAAATCAGGGTTTGAGAAAACTCAAAAAAGCAATGAATAAGGAAGGAAAAGGTGGCAGGAGAAAAGTAGGAGCACACTCCAGAAAATCGTGGAAGACTTCGACCTTGAACCAGGGGTTCAAGTGGGTGCGGCGAATGGCTTTCAGGCTTACCGTCGAGCGGTCATGCACACCAGTCCATTACAACCACTCCCGGGGTGAGAAATTAGGCTCAAGGATAATACCCATCTTCTCACGAGTCCCCCAGAGGTGCTCTTGCTAATCATAGTATTACAATTATTGGGTAAGGGGAAGAATTGACAAGTGCTTAAGCTTTGTGCTTATCAAGTGCTGTATCCAAGCGTTGCTGTATTTTTTGCAAATGTTCCAGCGTTGCCGGGTCGGGTGATGCGTTGTTGTGGTGCTGCTTGCCGTGCATGAGTTCGTGAGCAAGATTGAGGGCAACCATGACGGCAATGCGGTCACTGCCTAAGACTTTACCGGAATCGCGGATTTTGCGCATTTCCCGGTCGACTCGGCGCGAAGAGGCAATCAATGCATCCTGTTCACCTACCGGGCAGGCGACCATATAGTCTTTGTCGAGAATACGAATATTGACAGGTTGGATAGTTTTTTCCATGTGGTTTATGCCCCGGTTGCGGTTGGCTGGGTTTTCAGGCGCTGTATCAGGGCTTCCAGTTGATTGCTGGCTTTATCGTGGCGGCTACGCAATGCTTGACACTCTTGGACAAGGATTTTTTCCTGCTTTTTTAAGTCAGCATTTTCAGTCGCCAATTTTTCAACGAGACTCAAGAGACGCTCCATGCGTTGTTCGATGGCGTCGAGTTGAGTTTGCAGTGTCAGGTCGGGGGCTTTTGTATTCATACGCTAATGGTAGTAAAGAGTGCGAAACCACGTCAATCATCTCATAATAGTGCTTTGTCAGGGAGAAGATAATTTTGAAGAGTGAATTACCGGATTATGTAGGCGTAGAGCGGGCGTTAGGGCGTGCTGACGTGGATTTTTCGAGTGCAGAAATTCATGGGATGGCGTGCGGTTTATTGGTGGTTGATCAGGCAACGCCACCAGAAACCTGGTTAGCGCAGGCGTTGGATGGCAACCCGCAAGATTTTCACGTGCAAGAAGCTCGCAGCTTGCTGAAAGACTTGTTCAGCGCTACCCGCCAACAATTAAATGATTCAGACATGGCGTTTGAATTATTTTTACCCGAAGACGATGCCTTGGAAACCCGTGTGGAAGCGATGCAGGATTGGTGTCAGGGTTTCAGTTTCGGGTTGGCACTGGCGGGGGTGAAAGACATGCGTACTTTGCCGGACGATTCGCGTGAATGGGCAGAAGACGTGGTACGCATCGGCAGTTCCGGCGAGCTGGAAATGGAAGATGCAGAAGAGGGTGAAGAGTCACTCGCGGAAATTATCGAGTACCTGCGCGTCGGGGTGTTGATGATGAACGAAGAACTGCAACCGATGAAAGCAGCGCCACACATTCATTGAGGAGAACACCATGCAAAAACCGATGATTCCTAAGGAAGAGTACGCAGCACGGCGGCGGCAGTTGTTGGCGCAATTGGGTAAGGATGCGGTGGCAGTCGTGCCTTCTGGCGGCTTGAAAGTGCGCAATCGCGACGCGGAATACCCGTTTCGCCAAGACAGCGATTTCCATTACCTCACCGGCTTCAATGAACCGGAAGCGGTGGCAGTGTTTGTGCCGGGGCGTGAGCAAGGCGAATACGTGTTGTTTTGCCGAGAAAAAAACGAATTAGCGGAACGCTGGTCAGGCACTCGCGCTGGTTTGGAAGGCGCAAAACATTGGCATGGCGCGGATGATGCGCACCCAATCAGCGACTTAAATAAGCTGATGCCGGAGTTGCTAAGCGGGCGTGATCAAGTGCATTACGATTTGGGCGCAAACCCTGAGTTTGATTTGCATCTGATTCGTTGGGTGAATCACTTGCGTGCCAGAGCGCGGGCAGGGATACGTGCGCCGCATAGCATTGTGATGTTGGATCGGATTCTGCACGAAATGCGCCTGTTCAAATCAGCGGCGGAAGTGGCAGTGATGCGTTATGCCGCGCAAACCGCTGCACGGGCGCATACGCGGGCGATGCAAGTTTGTCAGCCGGGGACATATGAGTACGAAGTCGAAGCCGAATTGCTGCACGAATTCCGGCGCATGGGGATGGAACCCGCGTATACCTCGATTGTGGGGGGGGGTAAAAATGCCTGCATTTTGCACTACATCGAGAACCGTGAGGTGTTGCATGATGGTGATTTGCTGCTGATTGATGCGGGGGCAGAACACGAATGCTACGCCAGCGATATTACCCGCACCTTTCCGGTGAATGGCAAATTTAGCCCCGCACAACGGGCGTTGTATCAGTTGGTGCTGGATGCGCAACACGCCGCGATTGCTGCCGCGATTCCGGGCAAGACGTGGGATGATCCGCACCAAGCGGCGGTGAAGGTGTTGGCGCAAGGTTTACTCGATTTGGGTATATTGAGCGGCACACTGGAAGAGGTGTTGAAAAAGCCTGAAGTGACGAATCTGGAAGAACCTGCTCCCGAAGAGCCTTACCGCCAGTTTTACATGCACAAAACCGGGCATTGGTTGGGGATGGATGTCCACGACGTGGGTGATTACAAGCACGGCGAGGAATGGCGCAAATTACAGCCGGGCATGGTGTTGACGGTAGAGCCTGGGCTGTATATTTCCCCCGCCGATAATGTCGACCCGCAATGGTGGAATATTGGGATTCGGATTGAGGATGATGTGCTGATCACCGCCGACGGCAACGAGGTGCTATCGGCGGCGGTTGTCAAAGAAATTGACGCCATTGAGGCATTGATGCAGCGTTAGTCCACATCAAACGGGAAGCTGGCGTGTTTGCCCGCAATCCCCAGCAAGTGCTCTTTCAGGTTGCAGCGGTGGCGAACGGGGCGGGTCGCACCGCTGGATTGCTTGGCAATTTTGAACGGCAGAGCGTGTTCCCCACTGGGTAAGTGACCATCCGCGTCGACCAAACCGTCGCGGAATGCCCGCAGTGAGCGGTGGTGGATGCGGGTGAAGCGTTGCTTCGCCATGCGTAACATGCGAGCGCCTACGGGTTCGCCACCCTCGCCATTTTCACCGCCTTCAGGGTAGAGGTAGGTATCGGGGTCGGTGGCAAGTTGGATGTCGTTCCAGTTCTCACCGATCACCAAGGTGCCGCCTTTGGCAATGTTCATGAACCAACCCCAGCCAGGGCAGATGTCTACCACCATTTCGTAGGTGAAGTACAAGTAGCGTTCAGTAACGGTTTTGGTCTGACTGCCACGCTGCTCATTGCTTGCATCAAGGGTGCGGGTGACAACACTGATGCGTGCGTTGAGAATGCGTGCACCTTGACCCAGCGGAATGCGTAACGCCTCGGCATTTTCATGTACCGCTTTGAGCATCGCGGTATTACTGCCGCTGTAAAACGCTTCTTCAAAGTTAGCGCCGATACCGGGGGGGCTTAGGTCGATTTCTTCTACCCATAACATGCGCCGCTGGAATACGGCTTTCGCCAGTTCACGCGGGCTAGGGTCGTCGGGGAAAAAGCGTGCGTCAGCGCTATAGAAAACCCGTGCCAAGGTCAGCATCGTCACACCGGTCGGTGGAATGTCTTGCAATGCCCGCAACATCATGCCTTTGACGCGGGTGCTAGCGGAGACGATGGCCTCGAAAAACACGTCAAAATGGTCGTGGTTTTCCGGTTCGGCGTAGTAATCCTCAAAGGCTGGATCATTTTGCTGGATGATCATCTGCTGCATCGGACTCATCTGCGCTGATGATTTGCCGCTGCTAGGGGCATTTTCGAGGGTCACTTTGACGGCTGGGGTGAGTGCCTCAGCAACCAAGGTGGCAAGAATCTCGTAAATGGCGGCTGTCCAAACCGTGGAGCGGGCGTGAACTTGGGGGGAGGCTTGATCATAGTTCGGACCGATCAGCGCAGAACGCAAAAATGGGAAGCCGACACCCCACAAGCCGATGCCGAATTCTTCCGCCAATCCACTGGCTAAGTTCGGGTTCATCATGTCACCGCCGGACTCGCGGTACAAACGCTCGACCACGGGTTTGTGACTGAGGGCGGTGAACATCGACATCATGTCGCCGACGGATTCATGTATTGCGCCAGTGTCGACTTCTTCCGAGTAGACGTACTGCGGGCGGAAGGAGTCGAGGATAGCGTGACCGAGTTCATGTGACACAATATCGTGGGATAAACACGTCCAGATGGGCGCACGCCGGAATGGCGAGGTGAAAGAGCCAAAATTGAGCGACGGTGACATCGGATCGTAATAGGCATTAGGGCCGTCGAAAGCGTGTGGGCGCAGAATGAGTTGGGCGTTGTGTTTCCATTTCATTTCGCGCCCGATGGCGCTTTCCACCAGACCGAGTGTGTAGGCTGTCGCTGCAAAGGTATTGACCTGGTGAAACTGGGGGTTGTCGATGAAATCACCCTTTTTGTTCAGGGCGGCGAAGGACAGGTCAGCGGTCGCCCAGTCCAGCCCTTGGTAACGCATCTCGCCAAACTCGCCAGTGTCTTGCAGGCTCAGTTTGCTGGAACTCATGCC
>JBEUIR010000089.1:1605-8376 GCA_040415395.1 Candidatus Thiothrix namsaraevi | reverse complement strand
ACTAAAATTATTTACTTAGTCTTGCCACCCAAACGACCAAAGCTCATTTACTATCTAAAAAGATAAAAGCCCTATCTTTTCATTTATTCCTGCGATGGCAGGAACAACCTTGCATATTGCCCGCCATACGCTATTATTCCTTGGATAGCAGGAACAATGGTAACGCACAATGGCAAGACCGCTCACACCACTTCCCACGCCCCAGCAATCCGGCGCACTCACCCCCGAACTGCTAGGACAATTCATCCGCGCCAAACGCACCCAATCCGGCTTACGCATTGACGATGCCGCCGCCTTACTCGGCGTTGCCAAAGACACTCTAAGCAAGCTGGAGCGCGGACACCAGGGCGCACAACTCGGCACATTACTGCAAGTGTTAAACGGGCTAGGTATCAGGCTAACCGTGGAAACGTGGGCGGAGGGCGCGAGCGATGACTGGGTATGAACACCGCCTACAGGTTTGCCTTGGGGAACAGCCCATCGGTTTTCTACAAACCGACGCACAGGGGCAATTAACGCTGGCATACACCGCCGCATGGCAGGCAAAGGGCTTTGCGATTTCCCCACACTTACCGCTAACCTCAGCCGCAAGCCATCCGACGGTGCAACGTTTTTTACGCAACTTGCTGCCAGAAGGTCAAGGCTTCGACATCCTGCTGGAACATCAGCAACTAAGCCGTGCCAACACCTTTGGCATTATCCGCGCATTAGGTGCAGATACACCGGGCGCATTGCAATTTCTGCCCGAAAACGCCCCAACGACACCGACCAGTTTACGCCGCATTACCCCCACCGAATTGCAGGAACGCCTCAATAACTTACCCACCCGCAACCTGATTGTTTGGGATGGCAAACCCCGCCTATCCGTCGCAGGCGTACAACACAAAATCAACGTGTTAGCCGATACGCAAGGCGAGTTAGCCTTTGGTGAAGGCAATTTATGCTCGACCCATATTCTAAAGTTTGAACCCGCCAACCAAAACCATGTAGTGCTGAATGAATACTTGTTGATGCAGCTTGCCAAAGCCGTTGGCTTAAACGTTGCTGAGGTGGAACTACGCCGTTTTGGGCAACACCGCGCCTTACTGGTCACACGCTTTGACCGTAAACGCCAAGGCGATACGGTATTGCGCCGCCATTTGCTGGACGGTTGCCAAGTACTCGATTTGCCGCCCGAATACAAATACGAACGCAATTTCGGCAACAGCCGCGACGTAGCCAATATCCGCGAGGGTGCAAGCCTGCCGCGTTTATTCGCCTTCTGTGACCAATGCCGTTCACCCGCCCTAGCGCGTAAAACCGTGCTGGCATGGGTATTGTTCAACCTCATCATCAGCAACTGGGATGCGCACGGCAAAAACATCAGCTTTTTCGTCGGCAAACAGGGTATCGAGCCTGCGCCCTACTACGACTTGGTGAATATCGCCGTCTACCCCGACTACCAACAGGAATTAGCAATGGCACTGGGGGATGATTTCGATACCCACATCTCGGCATTCCAATTGGCCGATTTTGCAGAAAGCTGTGGCTTGTCGCGTACTTTGGTGCAAGCAACCCTTACCGCTCTGTGCAAACAGATCGTGGAACAATTGCCATTCGTGTGGACAAAAGAAACATGGCACACCACGGCAGAACAGCAATTCGCAGCGGCTTTACAACACAGTATCCGGCAACAGGTAACGCGGTTGTTGGAACAGGCTGACATGATGCCAGATGTAACGCTGTAAACATCTCAACCCAACAGCCACGCCACAGGTACAGCCATCACACTCCCCCATTGTTGCACCTGCGGATCATTCGACACCACCAGTGCGTGCAGCAATGGCTTATCCAACAAATCCGCCAAGTCGTGCAAATGCCGCGCATCGCCAGCACTCACATGGGCAGACATTTTGACTTCGATGGCGATATAACCGTTTTCCAGCTCCAGCAGCAGATCAACCTCACGCCCATCCACCGTGCGCAAGTGGTAACAATCCACCGCCAGCGCGTGCGTTTTGATTTGCTTGTACACCTCCGCCACCACTGCACTTTCAAACTCATGCCCCGTGAATGTCCCCGTGCGATTGAGTAAGACGCGCTGAATGCCGGGGTCAAGAAAATGTACCTTGGGGGATTTACTCAAACGCTTATGGAGGTTGCGAAACCACGGCGCAAGCTGAATCGCCTGATAACTGATTTCCAAATAGCTGATGAAACGTTTCGCCGTCACCGCCGAAATACCCGCCTGTTTTGCCAGCTCGCTGACATTCAGTAACTGACCGCTCAACGCCGCGAGGGCTTTTTGCGCCCGTACAAACGGCTCAAGTTCACGCATATTCCCCAAATCACGCACATCACGCTGCAAGTACGTCCGAATGTAATCCTGTAACCATTCGCGTTTTTCTGACTTTTCCACGCTGCTATCCACAATCGCAGGCATTGCACCGTATTCCAAATAATCCGCCCACGCATTTTCAGCCTTGGCATAACCGGTATCGGTAAGCGGGATGCCCTGCAAAATGCTGGCAGGTTCACCCATGAGCAAACGCACCAGCCGCGACGGAATAATGGCTGCGTCGGCAGTCATCGTTTGCCGTTCCGGTAAGGTTAACGGGTACAGCTCAATCAACGCGGCGCGTCCTGCCAAACTTTCCTGCACCTTTTCCAGCAACAATATCTGGCTAGATCCCAGCAAGATGTAGCGGGTATGCGGGTATTGGTCATAGGTCGCTTTGACAGAATCCAGCAGTGCAGGCAACTTTTGCACCTCATCCAGAATCACCAGCGGGTAACGTTCTTGCCATTGCGCTGCCGACAGACGGGCGTAATCCGGGCGCGTAATCGGGTCATCCAGGGTCAGGTAGGTGTAATCAGGAAACAAGGCGCGTACCAGCGTGGTTTTACCCGTTTGACGTGCGCCGGTTAACACTGTAATGCGTCCAAAACGGGAGGCGGCTTTGTGTTGCAAACGTTGAGTAATGGTTCGATTATGCATACAGTTACAATATGGGCGTAAAATTGATAAGTATAGTATAAAATATTACGCCTATAATTACCTCTGCACCAAACCTGCACCCTGCTCCACGCTTTTTCCACACCGCCCGCATCAAACCTCCATTATTCTTATTTATGATAATGCGTAATCCAGTCACTAGTCCAAGGAGCATTCCATGCCGAACCAGCGTTATTACCTCAAACTGGTCATTATTGCCTGCCTGATTTTGTTTTTGCTGATCCCGCAAGCCTTTATGCTGGGGTTGGTCGGTGAACGTGTCAGTTGGCGACAACAAGCTTACAGCAGCATTGAACAAAGTTGGCCGGGGATGCAAACCCTTGCGGGTCCCTTGCTCACCATCCCCTATCAACTCACCTACAATGTCAAAGAACGGGTCAAGGACAAGGATGGCAAAGAACGCGAAATCCTACGCGAAGTCACCGACCAAGACGCGCTACACCTGATTCCCAGCCAGCTCGACATCACCAGCACGTTGGACAGTTCACTGCGTTACCGAGGCATTTATGACGTGCCGGTTTACAGCAGCGGCTTGCAAGTCAGCGGTACCTTCAACACCCAACCCTTGCTGGATTTAATCGCTGACACCCAGGGCAAACAAATCCGCTGGGAAAATCCGCAACTCGCGGTCATGGTACGCGACCAACGCGGCATTGCTGCCCCACCCAGCCTGCAATGGAACGGCGCAACCGTCAATTTCAAACCCGGCAATAACCTCCCCGGCAGTGCCAGCGCGGGGATGCACGCCAAATTACCCGCACTCGACCTCAACCAAGCCAGCCGTATCCCGTTTCAATTTGCGCTGGAATTGCGCGGAATGCGTTCCATGAATTTCGCCCTGCTCGCCGAAAACAGCGCGGTAAAACTCGCTGCCAACTGGCCACACCCCAGCTTCAGTGGCGAATTGCTGCCCGAAACCCGTGACATTCATGCCAATGGTTTCAATGCCTTGTGGAAAGCGTCGTCGTTTTCCTACAACGTCAGCGGGGCGTTAGAGCAATGCCGTACCGGTGAATGCAGCGGCTTGTTGGAGCGGGCGGTCGGTTTCGAGCTAATCCAGCCGGTGGATGTGTATCAGCAATCCGAACGCAGCATCAAATACGCCGCGCTGTTCATTATTCTCACCTTTGTGGTGTTGATTTTGTTTGAATTGCTGAAAAAATTGCGGGTGCATCCGGTGCAATACACGCTGGTGGGCTTTGCGCTGCTGGTGTTCTACCTGTTGCTGATTTCCTTGTCAGAACACGTCGATTTCCTGCGGGCGTATACAGCGGCGGCATTCGCCAGCACCGGCTTGCTCACCTTGTATTTCGGGGCAATTTTACACAGCCACAAACTGGGTTTGCTGCTGGGTGCGGGGCTGGCGGGCTTGTATGCCTTGCTCTACCTGATTTTGCAGGCAGAGGAAAACGCCTTGCTGATGGGCAGTGTGCTGATCTTCGCCGTACTTGCGCTGCTGATGTTAGCCACCCGCCACTTCGACTGGTACGCGCTGACAGCAGGAAATCCGCCTAACCGTACAGTTTCCGGTACAGACCATCCTGTTCCAGCAATTCCTGATGACTCCCTTGTTCGCTGATGCCACCGTCTTCAAACACGAAAATGTGATCAGCTTGGCGCACCGCACTCAAGCGGTGTGCCACGATCAGGGTGGTACGCCCTTGCAGGAATTCGCTCATGGCTGCGTGGAGTTTTTGCTCGGTTGCCGTATCCAGTGCCGAAGTCGCTTCATCCAAAATCACCACGCTGGGGTTGGATAAAATCATCCGCGCAATCGCCAGCCGCTGGCGTTGCCCACCGGATAAACGTATGCCTTGCCGCCCGACAATCGTTTCCAAGCCTTGCGCCTGTTCACGAATGGTGTCATCCAATTGCGCAATGCGTAAGGCTTCCCACAATTGCGCATCCGACGCTTGCCGTCCCAAGGTCAGATTGGCACGTACCGTGTCGTTGAAGAGTGCGGGTTGTTGTAATACCGTGGCAACGTGTTCGCGCACCACATCCAAACCGATTTCCGTGACGGGTACACCATCAAAATACAATTGCCCTTGCTGCGGCTGGTACAAGCCTAGCAATACTTGCACGAAGGTCGATTTGCCACCGCCGCTTGCGCCCACCAGCGCGATTTTCTGCCCCGCTCGAATGGTCAGATTCACATCCCGCAACACTGGCGGCTTGTCACCGTAAGCAAAGGTGATGTGTTCCGCCCGCACGCTGACGGTGGTTTTGCCTGCAAACGGGTTGTGCGTATGCGGATAAGCGGGTTCGGGCTGCATTTCCAGCAAGGTATTAATGCGCTGCAACGCAGCTTTTGCGCCGTACCAACCGTATTGAATCGCCAACACTTCCTGCACCGGCCCCATCATGAACCACAGGTAGCTGAACACCGCGAACATTTCGCCAATGCTGAGATCGGAAAACACCACCATTAACATGCTGACGGCGCGAAACAGGTCAAACCCTGCGATGAATACCGTGAAAGACAAGCGGCTGGCAGCATCGCTGCGCCACGCAAATTGCCCCGCGTGTTGTTTCACCTGTTGCGCGTGTTCGGTCACACGCCCGAAAAAACTGCTGGCACGGTTACTGGCACGGATTTGTTGGATGGTGTCGAGGGTTTCGGTCAAGGCTTGCTGGAATAACTCAAACGCGCTGTTTTCCTGCTTTTTCAAGTCTTTGACGTAAGAACCCAGCTTAGTGGTCAGCAAGATGACCAGCGGATTCAGCAGCAAAATAAACAATGCCAATTGCCAATGCAACCACAGCAACACCGCCGTTACCCCAACGAGGGTGAGAATGGCGACAATGAATTTGCTGATACTGATGCCGAGGAAATTGTCGATGGTTTCCACATCCACCACCAGCCGCGAGCTGACCGTGCCACTGCCGAGGGTTTCGTATTCGGTCATTTCCACCGTTTGAATATGCCCCAGCAACCGGCGGCGGATGCTGTAGGTGAGTTCCTTGCTGATTAGGGTAAATTCACGGTTTTGCCAGACGCCCGCTGCCAAACCAGCCAAACGCATGACAACGGTTAGCACCGTAATAAAACTGATGTACAGGACTGCACCGTGCCATTCGGTGGGGAATAAACCGTTCATCCACGCCACGAGCCAGCCGGGTTTGTCGAGCAATACCTCATCAACCAGCAGCGGAATCAACAACGGGATCGGTACGCTAATGAATACCGCGAAAATCGCCACGAGGTTGGCAATCACCAGTTCCTTGCGGTGGGTGAGCATCCGCTGAAACAGTTCTTGCCATGAATAGGTGTGTGAAGTGCTAGGTGTTTTCATGCAGGCATACTACCCGCAATTTCGTGTACTGCAAAAAAGAAAGGCGCGTTGTAGCGCCTTTCCTTGGTTCGGTCATGAGCGACCGACATAACAACCGTTATTACTGGCTTTGGGCAACCATGTAATCAACTGCCGCCTTGATTTCATCATCTGATAATGCCGGGTTGCCACCTTTGGCAGGCATCGCGCCTTTACCATTGATAGAGGTGGCGTACAGTGCTTCCGCACCGGTAGCAATGCGTGGCGCCCATGCCGCTTTATCACCCAGTTTCGGAGAACCAGCAATGCCAACGTCATGGCAGGAGAAACAAATACCTTTGTAAACCTTTTCACCGTTGATAGCCGTAGCAGGAGCGACAGGGGCAGCAGCTTGAACAGGGGCAGCTTCAGCAACAGGTGCGGCAGCTTGAACAGGGGCAGCTTCAGCAACAGGTGCGGCAGCTTGAACAGGGGCAGCTTCAGCAACAGGTGCGGCAGCTT
>JBEUIR010000089.1:0-1505 GCA_040415395.1 Candidatus Thiothrix namsaraevi | reverse complement strand
CAGCTTCAGCAACAGGTGCGGCAGCTTGAACAGGGGCAGCTTCAGCAACAGGTGCGGCAGCTTGAACAGGGGCAGCTTCAGCAACAGGTGCGGCAGCTTTTTGTGCCACTGGAGCGGCTCCACCGGCTGCTGGCGCTGCAAGATCGTGACCTGCTTTCCCAGTCATATAAACAATGGCATTAGTCAGCTCTTCGTCGGTAATGGACGGATCACCGCCACGCGCTGGCATACTGTTAATACCATTAACCGCATTTTTCATTAGACCATCCAAACCCTTGGCAACACGCGCATCCCATGCGCCCTTGTCATCAATTTTTGGCGCACCCAAAACACCACTGGTATGGCAAGCTGCACAAACTGCCGTGTAAACCGCTTCGCCAGAACGCGCTTCTTTGACGATAGACTTATCGACCGCGTTAACTTTACCAATCGGTGCAAGGTTCGCATCCATTGCCGCCACTTGTGAAGTGGTGTCGATTTCGCCTTTAATGGAATTCTTTTCAATCGTGCTGAATAGATTGGAAACCAATACGGCAACGGTTGCGCCGATCAAAACGAGACCACCAATCAGCATTGGTGTAGCCATAGGGTCTTTAGGTGTAGAGTGAGCCACGTGTATCCTCCTGTAGACTGGGCGTTAAGCGCCTAACAATCTGTGAATCTTAAAAACATCAGAAAATCATAAACCGACGGATTATATTCAAAATCCCTAATATTCGCTATGTGTCGGCAACGAAAACTTGACCTCAATCATACTAAAAAATGCAATTGTCCGCACTAACACTATCATAGACGTGACGGTGCTCCTTGGGTATGATGCACTCTCTGCAACGCACCCGTAGCTCAGGGGATAGAGTATCGGCCTCCGAAGCCGAGGGTCGCTGGTTCGATTCCAGCCGGGTGCGCCATTTTTTTCAAAGACTTACCTCAGAAAAAACGTTTTGAGTTAGCATTGAGTTAGCACCGCGTCACCATAGAGTCACCACTAGAAATGCCATCACTCTGCCGCTCTGCCGCCGACAAACGCTGTTGATCCAACTGAAAAATAGTCTCGCTGGCACTCCCTTGCTGCAAACTAACCAACATTTCCAGCGCCCAAGTCGGCAATTCAGGGTGCAAGCAATAATACACCCACAACCCTGCTTTCCTATCCTGCAAGACACCGGTTTCGCGCAAAATCGCCAAGTGCCGGGAAATCTTCGGTTGCGCCAATTCCAGCGCCTGCGTGAGTTCGCACACGCATAACTCGCGCCCATTGGCTAACAACAGCAACAGACGCAAGCGGGTTTGATCGGCAAGGGCTTTGGTAAATGTTTCCAATAACATACAGTCGGCGAATCCTAAAGAACAAGGGCAAGTATAGCGCGGATGCATGAGCTTGCGCAGGCACATAGAAAGGTCAACTCCCCCGCCCTGAAGGGCGGAGCTTGCAAGAGCTAGGTTGACCAGACTCAGGGTTAGCAACCCTACGCAGATAAGAGGTCGTCAAGACTTACCAAGGGATG
>JBEUIR010000088.1:0-8378 GCA_040415395.1 Candidatus Thiothrix namsaraevi | reverse complement strand
CCCCCCATCAACACGCCGATCAACAGCGCCACACTGAGCAAGAGCACTATTTGGAGTGCGAGATAAAGCATCGTGGCTACTCCTTCAACACGGTAATTTCAATCCGCCGATTGCGTTGCGAATCTGCGGCACTTGCCTCCACGATGGGGCGGGTAGAGCCATAGCCCTTGGCACGCACTTGTTTGGCTTCAATGCCTTGGGACAATAAATAATTGCGGATCACTTCGGCGCGAGCCTGACTGACCGTCAAATTACCTAATGCCGTGCCTTCGTGGTCAGTATGCGCAGATACCTCAATAATAATCTCAGGCTGTTGACGCAATTCAGCCAGCACTTGCTCTAATGCGGCGACTGCTTTGCTGTCTAACTCGGCTCTGGAATAATCGAATTGAATCACGCTTAAGTCAATTTTCTCAACAGGGTAACGCTTAGCCGGAATATGCAAACCTGACACAGGCACAGGAGGGGCATCCACATTGTCAGACGCTGCGGATGCAGTGCTGACTGGAATCAGGCGATTCTCAACCTGGCGTACCCCATAAATACCGCTAACGATTTGCTGCAAGCGTTGCAGTTCAGTTTCACCCGCAACGGTTCCAGTCAACACACCGTCACGCCCATTAAAGTGAACCAAATGCGTGGGCAAGCCTGCCTCCGCTAACGCTTGGCGGGTACGCTGCAACAAATCCGTTTCAATCGCCGGTTGCTGCACCAATAAACTCAACAGGGTTAAGACAGTGACAGCAAGCAACGCTAATAGCGCCGTGAACGGCATGACTTGCTGTTTGCTCACGGTGAACGCAAAAAAAGCCATTCGACACTCCCAATTTATTACTCGAACCATAGAATATAGACCAATGGTTGAGTCTTGAGATTAGAAGTATCGCGATATATCCGCCAGTGATAGCAGGATAGAGGGGAATAAGCGGCAGACTAACAGGATAAGCTGTTAATTTATCAGAATTAGCGGTTAATTACGTAATAAACGATAGAATTTCGCGGGCTTCCTGGCGTTGCTGTTCACCACCCTCAGTCAACACATCCTGTAAAATGTCAGCCGCTCCTTCGGAATCACGCAAATCCAAATACGCGCGTGCAATATCGAGCTTGAGTGCTGCGTCGGGGTTTTCATCCACTAAGGGCATAATGCTCACCGTCGCGGGTGAGTCCGTCATGACAGAGGGCGGTACATCCGCAGGTATCGTTGAGGTTGACTCGGCTGCCAGATCACTAGCAACCGCTGATGGCTCACGCTGGCGGCGCAACAGCCACAGTAACGGTAAAATCAACAGCACCAATAACCCCAGTAAGATCCACGGCAAATTGCCCGATCCTGCTTTGGTTTCCGCAACCGCTGCCGCTGCACGAATCTGTTGCAGATCGTTTTGCAATACTTCGTTTTCACGCTTAGTTGCTGTCAGTTGTTCTTCTAACGTGGTATTGGCAGCTTTACTCGCAGACAAGGCTTTTTCAGCCTCATCCAAGCGCTGTTGCAAGGTATTATCAACAGGGGCAGGAACAGGCGCGGCGGTGGCAGTGAGAGGCTTACCGCTTGCCACCTCATTCACCATTTCCTGTAAAGCGGTATTTTCCTCTTCAAGTATCGTGATGGTTTCTTCGAGTTCAGTGACCTGTGTCTCTAAGGCTTGTAATTTCTCTTGAAGCGCCGGATCAACCCCCACGGCTGGCTTGGGGGCAGGCGGTTTAAGATCAGGAATATCAGTAGGGTCAGGCAACTGGAGCGTTTTGCCGACGATCAGACTATTAACATTTTCACTGCGGAAAGCCTGCGGATTACGCTTGAGGATTTCCTGCATAATGATCTGACGATTCCCATAATCGGGATATTTCTCAGCAACAATTTTGCTTAAGCTGTTGCCGGGCTGGACTTCCCATGTATTGTCTGCCGCCAAAACTGTGCCAGACAAACACATACCTGCCAGCGAGACAAGAATCAGCGCCTTCAACAAACGGGTACGCACCTGTGGGTGAAAATAGGTCAGTTTTTTCATGGTTAGTTAACCAGTGTATCCATCAGGTCAATCATAAATTCGGTATCTTCCTGTTCCTGTATTTCCCAGCCTTGTAAACCCATGCTCTCTAATACACCGTTGCCTTTAGGGTCGGTACTCATGGCTGGCAAAATACGGCGTAATTGCTCATGCTGTTCCTGCAAGCGTGGGCTTGCCAACAGTACATGGCGAATCACGTGTATTTCACTGCGAATCAATTCGCGTAACTGACGCTGAATCATCCCGGAAAGTGTTTCAAACGCATCCCGCAGAAAAAATCCAACATCCGCCTTGCCTTGCAACAAGCGTTTAGCCACTAACACATAGGTATCCACCGTGTGTGTCTGAACATTTTGCGCCGACAAATCCGCAGGCTCTAACATAATCATGGCAATCAGGTTCACATCCGGGTCATCGGTTGACGCAATGCGAATACCAGGTGCTAAATCCTCAATACGCTTTACTGGCGAATCAGCCGCCACCGCAATAATCGCCTCATCCGATTTGTGCAAGGGCGTCGCAATGGCAGTAAAGCCTTTTTCCCGCACCAACATCGCCGCATCAAAGGGGTTGGCGTAAATCAGGTCGATCCCATCGTTCTGAATCACTGCACGCTGGCTGGCGAAGTCATCAAATAAATCCACATGGATAGGCACACTCAACTGGCGTTGCAACCATGTATTAAAAATATACCAACCTGCAATTTGGGCTGGTGGAAAGTCTGGGCTGACAGTCAGGACATAGGGCTTCACTTCAGACCTCCGCTTGCTTTAATTGAGCGTAATACGCAATGCAGGCTTCGACCTGGGTGCGCGAGGGCTTACGCCTTACCGAGGTGCAACTGATTGGATTACCAGCCCGCACATTGAGAATAATGGTGGCATACACCCAGTAGTGGCGCCCATCTTTGCATAAATTTTTAACATAACCATGCCATTTCTCACCCCGCGCCACCGCTTCCCACGCATCCTTAAAAATGGCTTTCGGCATATCAGGATGGCGCAGAATATAGTGTGGTTGTCCGAGCAATTCCGCCTCAGTATAACCAGACATTTCCACAAATGCCTGATTACAATGGGTAATAATGCCTCGCAGATCCGTGCGCGAAACAATTAGCTTACCTTCTGGAAAAGGAATTTCTTCATCTTTAACCAAAACACGGCGCGAAGCACCATCGTAATAGCATAGCCGATGTTCGGTATACGGCTCCCTTACATCCTTGTTTGTCATATCTTCCATCGCATCACTCCTTGTTGGCTTCCCACAGCCTAAGACAGCATGGCTGCAAACCGTCAGGCACTGATTGAGACAACTTTATTATTATGGCGTTGAGATTAGCTATTTAGATAATTTTGGCAATATTCTCAGCGGCACGTTTTACATCCAAGAAAATCAAGCCAAGACGCGCATTAGGTTTTGCCAATACAGTCACTACCGCCTCATTGCCCGCATGGGTCATCAGGATATAGCCTCTCGCACCTTTGATCAGCACCTGCTCCAGCGCACCACGTGCCAACTCTTCCGCAGTCCGATCACCCAGTGACAACATCGCGGCACTCATCGCCCCGACCCGGTCTTCATCCATACCACCCGGCAACATGGAAGCCATCATCAAGCCATCCGTAGACAACACCGCAGACGCTTCAATGTCCGCAGACGAACCGTTTAGGTCACTAAGAATGGAGTTCAGCATTTCAGAGCGCATGTCGTTTTTTCTCCTTGGTTATCAATAGTTAATTTCAAGTTATACCGGTATTTCAGTATTGCCGTAACGCATTTCCAGCGCCCACACCAACCGTTTGAAATCAGGCTGGTTGAATTGGGGAATGCCGCCAATAATCAGGGTAAAACGGTTTTGACCAATGTACAGCGGCCAAAAACCCACCTCACTGTTACCACTCGCATCCACCAGCCCCCACGCCCGTTGGCGATAGCCTAGATTGCCGTGTAACAACTCTTTATGACGCGCATACACCGCCGTCAAGTTAGCACTCAATGCCGCCAGTTCTTCCGCTGCCTCATGGGTAAAACCGGCACTGCCCAGATACAGCCCCCGGCTTTCTGCCAAAATCGCCTTGCCTTCGTCAGAAAGGGTACGCAGCAACTTGGGCAATAGGCGTTCCAAGGTTTCTTCCGGGGCAGATTCACTGTGCTCCTGCCCCAGAATCATCCCGGCTTCCTGCATCCAGTGGACAAACTCCAACGCCCGCTTCTTCTTGTAACCACTTAGCTCACAGGCAACCTCGACCGTAAACAGGGGGGTAGTCGCCTCCTGAAACAAACGGTGCAGAAATAAGCGCCCCGGTTCAGCAGCATTGTCCTGCACTGCATAATAAGTACCCGCAGGGGTAACACCCAGATGCAAATTTTCTGTGAGTATGTATTCGCTCATCAGTTAATTACTCCCGGATCCAGTGAAAACAACAGCGCCTGAATCAGCATAGTGACATCTTTGTGGCTGCGAGCATCCACCTCAAATACCGGCGCCTGCAATGACAAAGACTCCAGATAGCGTCGGTACTCGACTAAGCCCGGCTTGCGGTGTAAATCCATGCGTGTCACCCCGACCACCATTTGCTGCTTTTCGATAAAGTCACGGAAAGCATTGGTGTAGAAGCGGATGTCCTGAAACGGATCCTTACGGGTATTATCCAATAACAAGATCAAACCGATCCCGCCTTTGGTGAGAATATCCCACATGAAATCAAAACGTTCCTGACCGGGTGTGCCATACAAATGCACCCGCTCGTTTTCACTTAACCGAATCAAGCCATAGTCCATTGCCACGGTGGTTTGCGGCTTGCGACTTTTGGTCATGTCCGAAGCATACTCATCGGTCGCAACCGGTTTTATATCACTGATGGCAGCAATAGCAGTGGTTTTGCCTGCACCAACAGGGCCAGTAAAAATAATTTTGCGGTTGATCATGCTACTCATAAAGCTATTTCGTCCCCCCTCCCAACAAACGCTTCAAGAAGCGCGAGAAGAAGCCACGATTTTCTTGCTTCGGCTTCTCTTTTTCCCGACTTTTGAGTTTGTTCTGATCCATTTCAAACAAGTTAAGTGCATTGGCTGCCGTGTGGAACGCAAATACATAGCGTTGCGGAATAGCCAAAGCGCTAGCAATATCCAGTGCGCTTGCCGGACGTTGGTTCCACAAGGCAGCGATACGCATGATATGGGGGAATTGCTCAAGGCGTGTCAGGTTGGGCCAGTATTTCAGGGAAATTTTCTGCTCAATCTCAACACCGCGCCCCAAGCGACCTCGCGCAGTCAGCAAGCTGCCAACCCACACAAAGGCTTCCAAATCCAACAAGGCATCGGCATCATGCGAGGCTTGCTGCTCCAAGCGTTCGAGTTCCGCACTGTTGGGTATATGTAGCGCAAATTGCCCCGTTTGTACGGGATTATTGCACAAGATGCGGAATTCTTCTGACCGAGTGTCCAAGGTGCAATAAGCAAGCCCCTGCTGCGGCATCAATAAGGCGTAATCTTTTGCTGATAATTTGAGGTATACGGTTTGCTGTGACTCTTTAGCAACCCGCATCGCCTCCAAAACCGTACTCAACAGGTAATTTTCAGGGGTAAACAATGCCACCTCTGCCACTGACTGTACGTCATCTTGTTCACCACACAGCGCTTTCCAGCGGCTTTCAGCCTCCTCTTGGGAGAATGAATCATCAATAGGACGGTCGACTTCTTCCAAGGGAATATCGGCTTCTGCCGGGTCAAATACACGGGTGGGAATGTCCGCTACCGGCGCTGGCATAGGAGGCGGCACGTCCTCTGCCATATCCTCTTCATCGGGCAAGTTAATTACCAGCGAGCGAAACTTTCTGTCAGACCGCTCAGCATGTGCCGGTATCCCAAACGGTTGCGGTAAGTCGCGAAAATGTGCTTCCGCGTGCTGCACCAAGGGCTTTTCCGAAGCAACTTCGGCGGCTGAATTCACTAATGGGCGCTGTGCCTTATGGCTCTCTGACTCTAGGCTAGCTGCCAATTCATGCACCCTGTCAGCCGCATCGGTTAAAGCACGTGACGTTAGGGGTTTGGGAATCCAGATACAATTCGGTAATTCAGCCGGATGTACCGACAAAATAATGCCGGGCTTATGTAGCGCCGCCCGTTGTTGCCAATCTTCCTTCGCATCCGGGTGGTCGTGATCCAGAATAAAGGCATCTGCCTCGGCTTCTGGCACAACCCTAAATAAATTACGCCCAGCACCTGAGAAAAAAAACTCAAGTATCGCCCGGTTGTGCGGGCTAATCGCCAGCAGCGCAACTTTCAAAGGACCTGTTTTAGAATGTTTCAGCATAAATCCAGCCTGCTTATCGTTATTTTTTTACCATTGTTCGGATTCCTGCCGCTTATCCAGCCACAGGGCAGAAACCTCACGCCCTGCATCCTGCATCTGCTTAATCATGGTATCCAGCCCATCCTTGCTGCGCGTGTACTGATAAATGTTCACAAGCTCCTGCTCCATTGCCTCGTCGGTGTTGCCTGCGAGAACTTCGACCTCTAACAACTCGCGGGCAGTATCAATCTGACCATACTCCAAACAAGCAAAAACCTCCTCCATCACATTGGAATATTGCGCGACCTCCTGCCGACGTTCAGCAGTAAGCAGCTTAACCACCGAAGCTTCCTGCCCCGTGGACAAGACAGAACCTTCCCGCCACTGTTGATGATCACCAAGTTCCGCAGAAGTCGTCAACCATTGCTGGAAAAATAGCTCATCTTGCCGACTCAAGTCATCCTTCACTAAGTTGAATAAACGTTCACGCAATAACGAACCCGCATTACCCAAGGACAAAAACAAGTCCTGGAGGCTACCAGCCAAACGGCTGCGCAACGACTCGTGTTGTGCCAACAAAATGCGTTGTGTATGCACCCGCAAATCCTGCGGGTAGCGGCGAATATGGTGAGACAGAAACCGCCATACGCCTAACAAGTCATGGTGCTGATGCAACCGTAGTTGACGCTCAGACGCAAGACTGAAGATCAAGGGCAATTCCGGCGGGGGCTGGGTTTTCCCGCTGCGCAACAATTTTCCTAACATAATTTCAAGGTCACACCAAACACTCGATAGCGGTTTATAGTATATTCTACTTAAATACTAGAAGACATTTTAATCATAGTCTACAAACAGCAGAGAAACATGCTTTTTCTGATCAAAGGTGAAGTTCTCTATTGGGATGATGCTGTTACAATAGAGCCGCCTAGTGATTTAAGGGCAAGAGGACGCCGATGTTTTATCTAACCATACAAATTGCTTTCTTATTAGCCTTAGCTATTGTGAGCGGACTAGCCATTGGGTGGTGGGCTGGCAGTAAAACAGCTCAATCACGCACACTGGCTCAAGAAACAGCCGACAATCCTTTTGAGGCGCGGTTTCGTCTGGAGCAATGCCATAGGGACAATGCCACGTTGCGCCGTGACCTGAAAGAAGCAGAAGAACGCACGGAAAAACTAACTGCCCGCCTCGAAAATAGCACACAACAGGATAATGATGTCCTAGAACGCTTGGAAACTTATGAAATTCGGCTACAAGCCTTGCTGGAAGACTTGCAAATGCGGGATGACACCATTGCCGTATTGGAAAATGAGCTGGAACAAATGCGGTCGCGTGGCAATAATACATGATGTTTCGCCAGACACCTGCTAGTATCCTTGACCTAATTACTTTGTTTTGACGAACTCAATAAATAAGACAAATACATGACAACCAGAAACACCTCTTCAGCTTCGTTGCTTGAAAAAGACCTGGAAATTATTGGCAATGTTGCCTTTCAAAATAATTTATACATCCACGGAAAAGTGAATGGCAATATCGCTGCCCCTATGGATTCGCGTGCCGCCCTGTATATTCAGGGTGATAGCGAAGTGAGAGGGGAAATACGTGCGCCACTCATTATTGTTTCGGGCACTATATCAGGCGATATATTTGCCTCACGTCGTATTTCCCTAAAATCCACCGCCAAGATTAATGGCAATATTCACTACGTGGAAATACAGATGGATGAAGGTGCCGAAGTTAACGGGGTACTTACCAGCATGAACAGTATTTCTGATGATTGATACTTTTAAATATCGAAGATTTATGAGATCTTTTGTTACCATTTTTGCCAGTAAAGGAATCTTGCCCATGACAAATGCAACAGCGATTAATGTGAGCCTTGGCTGTTTAAAGAATGATGGTGATCTGAGTTTGTTGCCGGGGTTTATACCGTTTAGAACGGAAACCTGTAGCAGCCATCATTACTTATACGGCTGTTATGCGTATTGGGTGATTTCACCAGAGAATAAAACCCTGATTGCTTATGAGTTGGCGGGAGAGCATTACCGCGTGGTGTTTTCCAAGGAGTG
>JBEUIR010000087.1:0-8435 GCA_040415395.1 Candidatus Thiothrix namsaraevi | reverse complement strand
CCAATCGCAACCAGCAATAAAATTAAGGGGTAAGCCAGCGCTGTGGTGACTTTTTGCTGGTTGTGCTGGCGATTTTCGGTGTAATCCGCCAAGCGTTCCAAGACTTCGGACAAATGCCCGGATTGTTCGCCCGCGCCCACCGTTGCGCGATACAACACCGGAAACGCACCGGGAAATAAGCCCAATGCGCCTGCCAGCGTGTGACCTTCCATGACCCGTGAGCGTATTGCCGAAAAAATGCGGCGCGAGGAATTGCGTTCGGTTTGGCGCACCACCGCACCCAAGGCTTCTTCAATCGGCGAACCCGCGCGTACCAAGGTGGCAAGTTGGCGCGTCATCAGCGCAAGATCGGCGGGATTGAGTCGCCCGCCACCGAACAGGGAACGACCTTCGGTTTTTTTCTGCTTTTGCGCGACCTCATTGACTTCCAGCGGAATCAAATCGCCATTGCGCAATAACTGCCGTACTTGGCGCGGCGTATCCGCCTCCATAATGCCGCGTTCTTCTTTACCGGCGGCATTCAGGGCGAGGTATTCAAACGCGGGCATTACTGTGCATCCTCACGGGTAACGCGCAAGACTTCATCCAGCGACGTGCGACCTTCCAAGACTAGGCGAATACCGTCTTCGCGAATGCTGGGGCTGTGTTGGCGGGCGTAAGCTTCGAGTTGCATTTCGCTTTTGTGGTCGTGGATCATTTGGCGCAAACCGTCATCCAACGCCACCAGCTCGTAAATCCCCAAGCGCCCGACGAAACCGCGATGGTTACAGGCAGGGCATCCGACCGGCTTGTAGAGAATCGGGCGTGGAGTGTGCGGGGCAGCGCGGAGGATTTGCATTTCCCCGTCATCGGCAGGCGAAGCTTGTTTGCATTCGGGGCACAGTACCCGTACCAGCCGTTGCGCAACCACACCGAGCAAGCTGGAAGCGAGCAAATAAGGTTCGACACCCATGTCTTGCAGTCGGGTGACAGCACCGACGGCAGTATTGGTGTGCAGCGTGGAAAACACCAAATGCCCGGTTAAACTGGCTTGCACCGCAATTTCAGCGGTTTCCAGATCGCGGATTTCGCCGACCATGACCACATCCGGGTCTTGGCGCAAAATGGCGCGTAAGCCGCGTGCGAAGGTCATGTCGACTTTGCTGTTGACTTGGGTTTGCCCAATGCCGTCAATGTAATATTCGATGGGGTCTTCGACGGTGAGGATATTGCGGCGTTGGTCGTTTAAGTGCGTCAAGCCCGCGTACAGCGTGGTGGTTTTCCCTGAACCCGTGGGGCCGGTGACGAGAATAATGCCGTGTGGCTTTTCGATCAGGGCTTGCAGGCGGTCATAAATTTTCGGATCCATGCCCAGATGCGACAGATTCAAGCGCCCGGCTTGTTTGTCCAATAAGCGCAATACCACCCGTTCGGTGTGACCGGAGGGCAGGGTGGAAACCCGCACGTCGACGCCGCGTCCGGCAACGCGCAGGGAAATGCGTCCGTCTTGCGGCAGGCGTTTTTCGGCAATATCCAAGCGTGCCATGACTTTGATCCGCGAAATAATCACCGGCGCGAGTTTGCGCGGTGGTTCGATGATTTCACGCAAAATCCCATCGACGCGCATTCGTACCGACATACGGGTTTCAAAGGTTTCGATGTGGATGTCGGATGCGCCTTCTTTCACCGCTTGGGTCAATAGTGCATTGATAAGGCGGATGATCGGGGCATCGTCTTCGGATTCCAGCAGGTCTTCCGGTTCGGGTAATGACCCGGCAATATCTTGCAAGTCAGCATCGTCACCAATGTCTTGCATCATTGAAGCACCCACTTGACTGCGGTCATAATGCGCTGCCAGCAAGCGGTCAAACGTGGCGTTGTCAACCGTTTGAAATTGCAAATCGGCTGGGCTTAGGCGTTGTACTTCGGCTAAGGCTAACGGCGTGACTCCGGTGCGGCACAGCACCAATGGTTGTTGCCCGCTGGTTTGCAGCAAAATGCCGTGGCGTTTGGCGAAGCTATACGGCAAGCTCAACGCGAGGCTCAGCGGCTCGTCGGCAGTGGCTAATGCATCCTGACCGCTCATAATGCCCCGTTACAGAATGGGTCGGATTTGTTGCAGGTGCCTTGACCTTGTGTCACTTTTTTCACGGGGGTAGGGGGACGTGGCGGCGGATTGTGCAAGCTATCCGCCGAGCCATTGATAACGCGATTCATATCCGGTGGCAGGGTGGAAGCACCTTCGGAGAGGCGATCACGTTGCAATACTTTACTGCGCTGCTGCTGTTGCTGCATGGTTTGGTATTTCATGCGGGTGTAGGCATCGGCGGATTTGCCATCTGGCATAATAATGGGGTGGATGAACACCATTAGGTTGTTTTTGGTTTTATTGGTGGTGTTATTGCGGAAAGCACCACCGATGAAGGGTATATCGCCCAATAACGGCACTTTGCTTTCAGAATCGCGGTAATTGTCTTCGATCAAGCCGCCGAGTACCAGAATTTGCCCGTCTTCGACCATGACATTGGTGGTAATGCGGCGTTTGTTGGTGATCAAATCGGATGCGCCCGAACTGCTGGAGGCGACGTTAGATGTTTCCTGCTCAATTTTGAGATTAACGGTTTCGCCCCGGTTGATTTGTGGGGTGATTTTGAATTTCAAGCCGACATCTTTGCGTTCAATCGTGGTGAACGGGTTGGTGGTATCGTTGGCGGCATTGGTGGATTTTCCGGTGATGAAGGGGACTTCTTGCCCGACGGTGATTTC
Source organism: Candidatus Thiothrix namsaraevi (assembly GCA_040415395.1). GTDB lineage: Bacteria > Pseudomonadota > Gammaproteobacteria > Thiotrichales > Thiotrichaceae > Thiothrix > Thiothrix namsaraevi. The sequence continues at coordinate 5,690 of JBEUIR010000087.1, read as the reverse complement.
GGCTTCTTCGTTATCCATCGTTACCAGCGTTGGGGTGGAAAGGATATTGGTGGCAGCATCGCCTTTGAGCGCTTCGACAATCGCGCCGAAACTGTTGTTACCGCCACCAAGTAACAAGCCATTAGGCAGGCTGGGGATAGTGTTAGCCTGGATACTACCGTATAGCCCAGCAAGTGTGCCAAGACCACCAAAGTTGCTGTAACCGACGGGGCCGTTGCCATCGGTTGCACCGTTAGCGAGCAAGGTCGCACCGATTTTGTTGGAAAGGTCAGTGGAAACTTCGGCGATGACGGCTTCGACCAAGACTTGGGCGCGGCGGCGGTCAAGCTGGTTGATCACGGCGATCATGTTTTTCTGCAAGGTCGGCGGGCCGCTGATGATAATCGAGTTACTGCTTTTATCAGCTAGGACTTTGACCTTACTAGTGCCGCTACCGGCATTTTGCGAGCCATCGGGAGAGGGGTTTCCGTCTGGGGTCGGTGGGATATAACCGTAATAAGTGCTATCGCCGTATTGTTGGAGGTTGGAGGAAACGCCATTGAGTACGTTAACGACATCTTCAGCTTTGGCGTAGCGCAGTTGGATGACTCTGGTGTCACCTTCAATGGCACGTTTGACATCCAGTTTGGCGATGGCGCTTTTCATGCGTTCACGGGTTTGACGGTCGCCGGAAATCAAGACGCTGTTGGTACGTTCATCGGCTGAAATTTTGCCGCCAGCCGACATCATGCCGCCTGCGGCTGCGGCAGCAGCGTTACCACCGACTAAACCCTGTAAGGTGGAGGCAACTTGTGAAGCTACCGCGTATTCGAGTGGCACAAGTTCAAAGTCTTCGTTATTGGGTTTGTCGACGCTGGCAATCACTTCCATCAGGCGAGCAATGTTTTGGGCTTTGCCTTTTAAGGCGATAGTGTTACTCGCTTGGTTGGGCAGAATGCTGGTTTCGCCCTGACCGCTGAGTGGCATCAGGGTTTGAATCGCGGTGGTAACGGGGATGTATTCCAGTTTAACCACTTGGGAAATCGTCGCGTCCGCATCACTTTCCGCTGGGTTGGCAACCATTGGTGCGACATTGCCGCGTGCTTTTCCAGCGGGAACAATTTTGATGAGGTCGCCTGTTTCGACAGCTTCAAAACCGTGGACTTGCAGTACCGATAGGAAGGCTTCATACAGCCCGTCTTTGTCCAGACCGTTGCCGGAAATGAAGGTGACTTTGCCGCGCACTTGCTGATCGACGATGAAATTCTTGCCGGTAGTCTTGGCAACAATGTCAATCAATTGGCGGATTTCCGTGTCTTGCAAATTAATGCGGGTGGTATCTTCGGCATTTAATGCAGCACTGGTGGTTAATAGCCACAGCGAGCAAGCCAGTAGACTGCCGGAAAAAAAGGAACTGCGTTTGTTGTGGTGCGATTTCATTAAAAACCTGTATCCGTTTACGATCGGCTGGCGGCAATGTCCCGCAAGGTTGGTACGGCAAGCCCCGCAGTATCCGCAATCTCTAAAGCACGTTGCAAGCGTGCTGGAGCACTGCGCCCCATACATTGGTGTTCGGGGTCGCCTGCAAATGCGACCAGCATGGCTTGTAACAGTTCCGCATGATCTAAGGTTTTGCCCGTTAGATATTCTTGCAGGGCATGTACATCACGCGCCACTGCTTCAACCAAGGCGGGGTGTTGCGCCCAAAGTGTACTTACTGTTCCGCCAACACGTAGCCCCGCAATGTTGCTGACCAGAATATAGTAGTTTTTGCGTACCAGCTCGAATAATAATTCCGCGTGATCATGCACCAGATAATGGGGAATATCCAGCGCATTCAGACTGTCGGCTAATAATGTGGCATTATGTCCGTATAGTGGTGAGGGAACCACAATTTTTACCACTTGTCCGCGTTTTTTTTCAAACCAGACAGAAATCACGGTGGGGTCAGTTAGCCCATGCCGTTCCCAGTCTGGGGGTAACAGTTCGTTTTGGAGCAAGGCTACCCGCGTTTTCCAAGCGTCTGGGAGTTGTGCCAAAGTGGGGTGTAAATCGGTTTCGCCCAAGGCAACGATGACCAGCGCGGGTTCGGGGATTTGTGCAGCTTCGATGGACATATCCATGCTGCGGGTGATCGGGTAAACCGGATGCCCTATACGTAGTAACCCTTGTGCGAAAACACTGCCGATTTCGCCGATTCCGATAATGACAATAGGTTGTTTCACCCTAGCGTTCCTCAATCCGGTCAAATCCATAAGATAAGCGCCAGAGTCTAGCCAACCTGATGGATAGCCTCAAGTGAAATGACGGTAACGTTGCGATTGCATAGCCGCCACTGGCAATGACCGTTATAATGCAGCCATTTTTTAGCGTTGTAGGAAATGTTCCAACATGAATCTGATTTCGCCATTTAAAGGCTTGCGCCCAGCACCGGGTCGTGCCGCTGAAGTGATTGCCCCACCGTATGATGTGTTAAATTCTGCGGAAGCACGTGAGCGGGCAGCAGGCAAACCCTGGAGTTTTTTGCATGTCTCTAAGCCGGAAATTGATTTGCCGGTAGATACCGACCCGTATAGCCCCGTCGTGTATGCCAAAGCGGCTGAAAATCTGGCGCGTACTATCGACGCGGGTTTGTTGGTACGGGATGCACAGCCTTGCTATTACGCTTACCGCTTGATTATGAACGGGCATTCGCAAACCGGTTTGGTGGCAGGTGCGTCGGTGGCGGATTACGATACCAACCGAATTCGTAAGCACGAATTTACCCGCCCGGTGAAAGAAGATGACCGCGTGCGCCAGATTGATGCGGTGAATGCGCAAACCGGCCCCGTGTTACTGGCTTACCCGGATACCCCTGAAGTGGACGCAATTTTGGCGGCGGCTTCGCAAGCGGAACCGGCGTTGGATGTGACGGCTGATGATGGTATTCAACACACGTTGTGGGTGATTGAGGATGCGGCAAGCATTGCGCAATTGACGGCGGCGTTTAATGCGATGCCCGCGCTGTATATTGCGGATGGGCATCACCGTTCGGCATCCGCGTCGCGGATTGCGAAAATGCGTAACAATCAGCAAGGGTCTGATTTCTTCCTCTCGGTGATTTTCCCCGCGCATCAGATGAAAATCTTCGACTACAACCGCGTGATTAAGGATTTGCACGGGCTTGACCCCACGCAATTCTTGGCGGCGGTTGAGGAACATTTTGCGCTAGAGCCTTCTGCCAGGCCGGTCAAACCGGATGCACCCGGTATTTTTGGGATGTACATGGATAAGCAGTGGTTCAAACTGACGCTTAACCCTGAACTGATGCCCAATGACGATCCGGTAGCGCGGTTGGATGTGAGTCGCTTGGCGCGTTATTTAATCGAGCCGATCTTGGGCATTAGCGACCCGCGTCGTGATGACCGCATTGACTTTGTAGGCGGGATTCGCGGTTTGGCTGGCTTGGAAAAGCGCGTGGATAGCGGCGAAATGGCAGTCGCTTTTTCGCTTTACGCCACCAGTATGCAAGACCTGATGGCGGTAGCCGATAACAATGATGTAATGCCGCCGAAGTCCACGTGGTTTGAGCCGAAACTGGCGGATGGTGTGGTGTCTTACTTGCTGGACTAAGCTGAAGTCTGACAGGGTGGGCTAAATTCCCCCATCCTGTCACTTGTGTGTATCAGTAACCACTTATATACTCACGGCATGAAACATACTAACACTAAGAGCAAACACGCTCACCACGTGAATGTTGGACTGGATGTCTTCGGCAATGCCATTCCTGAAATAAAATCCGCACTGGTTGACGGGACTGGCAAAGCCATCGCCATGCGCATTGTCAAACGCCAAGACATGGTGCTAAAGCCTAACCCGAAACGGGTACGCGCCGCGACGCGGGTAAAAAAATCCACTTCCAAAGCCTTGATAGCCGTTACCCCCAATCTGTTGGAACGCTTAGTGCCTTGGTGGGTGCAAGCCAAGCCAGCGCTTGAACACCCGCCAGCGGTCGATGGGGTAAACGAACGTTTGGAACACGCTTTCAAACGCTTACACCACGAATTCAATGAACGTGAGCAACAACTCGAAGCCAAAATGCACGAGTTACAGCACGTACAGCAAACCTTAGCAGCGACCAAAACCAAACGCCAAGTTTGGTTAGTGCCGCTGGTATTGGTGGCGGGGGCGGCAGGTGGCTATATGATGTACATCATGAGCAGTATGCAAGCTTCGATGATCACGATGTCGGGCAATATCAACACCATGAACGGTCACATTGGCACGATGGCAGCCGACACGCAAACGATGGCGTACAGCACCCAGTCGATGAACCAGTCGATGTATTACATGAATAATAATGTCGCCTATATGAGCGGCAATGTGGCGCAAATGAATCAGCAAGTGGGTACATTAGCCCAAGCTGCCGCGCCGATGGGGGAAGCTGCTGCGACGGTTAGCCCGTTTATGAATATGTTTAAGTCGTTCATGCCGTTTTAATGCAGCGCTGTGCCGATGCGTTCCCAGCGTATCGTATTGCCTTCGGCTGAAAACCAGATTTGCCGGGCTTTGCCGACCACATCCTGCAAGGGGATTGTGCCGAAAAAGCGTGAATCGTTGCTATCCGTGCGATTATCCCCCATCACGAATACTTCCCCGTGCGGAACTGTTAGATCCGTTTGGGGCAGTTGCGCCTGCTGATTATTCCAGAAAACTTGCCAACTGCGTTCCCCGCTGGTTTCGGTGACGAGTAAACCGTGTGCGCCCGTGGTGATGTGTTGGCGCAGCGATTTGCCGTTGACCGCAACATCCGCGCCTTTGATTTTCACCTTGTCCCCCGGTAGTCCGATAATGCGTTTGATGAAATAGGTGTTGCGGCTGTCGGGGTAGATGAAAATGGCAATGTCGCCGCGTTGCACGGGGTGAGTTGCACCGATGCGGTTGTAGCGCTTGTCGGCAAACAATAGATCGTATTTCAGCACAGTGGGATTCATGCTGTTAGAGGGGACAAGGAAAGCTTCGACGCGGTGTCGTTGCACGTAATCACTGAGCATCGGCAGGGCGATTAGGCTGCACACCACCCACACCAAACCGTATACGCCCGCGCTTTGCCAACTTTTGAGGGTGTATTCGCGCTGACGGCGAGCGCTACGAAAAGCGTCTGTCATGCTATAGAGCCAGAGTATTAGCAGCGAAACTGCCCCGATGATGAGCGCGGGCAGTGTCCAACTGATGGGCAGGTATAGCCCGATGATAACAATCCCCAACACACTTAGCAGCCCGAAACCTAGCAATAACCAGATGGTTTTGCGCCATTCGCCGTTATAAAGCTGCCCTAAGCCGGGTAATAGCAGGGATAAGAGTGCGGCGAGGAGAGGTTTGCGGGGTTTGTAGGGGGTTTGCATGGGGGATTCCTGTTTTGTTGGGTGGAGTGTAGATGGTTTTGGCGGGGGATTGGGGATTTTTGGCTGGACGGTGACGGGTGGTTAATGGCAATAGTGGTCAAAGCATTCGATACAGTCGGAATGGGTGTTGGAAGAAGCCAACCGAGGTAAAGCCCGGAATGTGTTGTTGCCGATTAGAATTGATGCGATTGAACCACCGTTTGGTTTTGGAATGCGCCAAGCGGGTGATTTCACCGGCTGGAATGGTAAAGGCGACCATCCCGCTTTTATTGAGTTGGCAGCGCAGATTTACGGCTTGCTAGGGCGTGGCTCTCAGCCACCTCCGCC
>JBEUIR010000086.1:0-8459 GCA_040415395.1 Candidatus Thiothrix namsaraevi | reverse complement strand
ATGACGAAGTGCTCGCCCCAATACAATAAAGAACATACGCTTAATGAAAGAATTTGCATGAAATGCCGTACAATAGGCGAGCGTCTTAAACGGACGCTTACCTTGCCGTTTACTTCCTCACTAAACGCCTAAAACAGGTATCAAGGAACAACTAAATATGGAACAGGAACTCGAACAGGCACAGGCTGTTCCCACCTTTACAGACTTCGCCCTCGCCGCGCCGCTGTTACAAGCCGCGCAAAAAATGGGTTTCACCCAACCCCGCCCGGTACAGTTAGCCGCGATTCCACGCGCCATGACGCGCCGCGATTTACTGGTCAGCGCTGAAACCGGCAGCGGCAAAACCGCTGCGTTTTTGCTGCCGACCTTGCACCATTTGCTGGCAAACCCGTCCGAGTATTTCGGTACGCGGGCGTTGGTACTCGTGCCTACCCGCGAATTGGCGAAGCAAATTCACCAGCAATGCCTGCAACTGACCGAATTCACCTCGCTAAAAGTGGGGCTGATTACCGGCGGAGCCGATTTTCGCGTGCAGCAAAACATGTTGCTCAACAATGCCGAAATCGTTATCGCTACACCGGGGCGCGTGTTGGAATTGATGGAAGCGAAAACCCCGGAGTTTTCACGTCTGGAAGTGCTGATCCTTGACGAAGCCGACCGGATGCTGGAAATGGGCTTCAGCCAAGAGTTGGAAACCATCGCGGCGGCGTGCAATAAAGAACGCCAAACGCTGCTATTTTCTGCCACGCTCCAGCAATACGGCATGATCAAAATCGCCGAAAAGCTGTTGCGTGACCCGGAAATGTTACGCCTGAATACGCTGCAAGACGAACACGCAAACCTTGAGCAACAGGTGATTATTGCCGACGATATTGCGCACAAGCAGCGTTTGCTGGCGTGGTTGCTGCTGAATGAAACGTTTGCGAAAGCGGTGGTATTCACCAATAGCCGCGCACGGGCGAGTGAGTTGGTCGGTGGTTTGCAAGCCAAGGGTGTGCGTTGTGGCGTGTTGCATGGCGAGATGGATCAGAAAGAGCGCAACCGCATTATGGCGTTTTTCCGTGATGGCACGATCAAAGCGCTGATTGCGACCGACCTTGCGGCGCGAGGTTTGGACATTGCGGGGGTGGAATTGGTGATCAATGTGGATGTGCCGCGCACCGGCGTGCATTACATCCACCGCATTGGGCGCACCGGGCGCGGCGATGCGAAAGGCACGGCGATTACCTTGGTGCAAAGTTCCGAATGGAATTTAATGGTGAATATCGAGCGGTTTTTGAAGCAACGTTTTAATCGACGTAGCATCGAAGGCTTGGTCGGCACGTACACCGGGCCTCAGAAACTCAAAGCTTCTGGTAAAGCGGCAGGTAGCAAAAAGAAAAAACTTGCGAAAAAAGCAGCGGCAGCCAAGAAAGGCAAAAAGCGCTAAGGTTTACGGTTGTAATTGTTCAGACCCCGATGAAGAACCTCACCCCAACCCCTCTCCTTGACAGGAGAGGGGCTAAGAAACGTCATTCTTTCTCCCCCTCGCCTGTCAAGGAGAGGGGGGCGGGGGGTGAGGTTCTTTTGGATATGAACAAGTTACCTACAGTTCGACGCGATAGGGCAGATGCTCACTGGCGGAACGCATGTAGTCCGCCACACTGCTCTTTTCATACTCCGCATGACGCGCCACGGCTTGCCGGAAGGTCTCTTCCCGCAACCAATGCGCCGAACGGGTCAGGGTCGGGATGAACCCACGCGGAATCTTGTGTTCCCCCTGCGCTCCCGGCTCAAATACCTGCAAACCCTGGCGGATACAATATTCAATGCCTTGGTAATAACACGCTTCAAAATGCAAGCTGTCGATGTCTTGGGTGCAGCCCCAATGCCGCCCGTACAAGCGCGTGGCACTGGCAAACATTAAGGAACCAGCGATGCATTCGCCCTCACGGTTATCCGCCAGAATTAGCAACACCTGTTCGCCCAGCGCCGTTGCCATTTCGCGGAAAAAACCGACGTTTAGGGTGGGAATGCCCCACTTGCTTTCAAACGTGTGTTGGTAGAAAAACGCAAACCGCGCCCAATCCTCCGCCGTTGCAGTATTGCCATTGAGTAGGCGTAAATTAACCCCAGCGTCCGCCACTTTACGGCGTTCCTGCTTAATGTTTTTGCGCTTTTTCGAGGTCAGGGCAGCGAGGAAATCGTCAAAGCTGTGGTAGTCCGCATTGCGCCAATGAAACTGGCAATCGTGCCGCACAGTTAAGCCTTGCGCTGCCAACCATTCCAGTTGATCGGCGGGAGAAAACAGGCAATGGAAACTGCTACATTGCAAGGCTTCTGCCACTTGCATCACTGCCGAGAGTAAATAGGGAAACAGTTCCGCCTCGCGCCCGGCTTGCGCCAATAAGCGTTGCCCGCTGGCAGGCGTGTAGGGAATCGCGGAAACCAATTTGGGAAAATACTTCATCCCCTCGCGCTCATACGCTTGCGCCCAAGCGTGATCAAACACGAATTCGCCATACGTATTGTACTTCTCATACAACGGCATGGCGGCAACCAACACTTCGTGCTCGTAAACCGCAATATGGCGCGGCAACCAGCCGAATGCTTCGCCCACACAGCCGTGGTGTTCCAGTGCTGCCAGAAATTCGTGGCGCAAGAATGGGTTATTGTCCTGCACCAGTGCATTCCACTGCGCGGTGGGGATGGCATCAAGATGATCGAGAATTTGAATTTGCATGGGGGCGGATGCTACCCCGTTCACGCCGGGCGAACAATTTCCCCAGTAATCCTCTGGCAGATTACCGCCGGGCGCAGCGGCAATCGCCAAGCGTGGAATTGTTCACATCCCTCTAAAAGAACCTCACCCCAACCCCTCTCCTTGACAGGCGAGGGGCTAAGAAACGCCACTCTTTCTCCCCCTCGCCTGTCAAGGAGAGGGGGGCGGGGGGAGAGGTTCTTCATCGGGATGTGAACAATTACCAAGCGTGGGGTAACAGGCGTTAACTCGCTGATTTTTTCGGACTAGAAGCCTTTTTGCTTGTCGCTGGTTTTTTCGCAGCGGGCTTTTTGGCTGCGGCGGTTTTTTTCGGCGCTGCTTTGGCTTTCGCAGGCTTTGCCGGAGCATCTGCGGCTGGTTGTTCTGCCGTTTCTGTTGCGGGCGTAGCGGCTGCTTTCTTCGCGCCTTTCTTGACAGATTTGGCTTCGGCAGCGACGGCAATCAAGGCTTCGCATTCTTCCAAGGTCATGCTGTCGGGTTCGCGGTCTTTGGGCAGACGTGCTTGCACTTTGACACGCTTGATGACTTTGTTGATGTACGGCCCCCAACGCCCTTTGAGAATTTGCACGCCATTGCCGAAATCCACCAGGATCTTTTCCGCATCCTTGATTTTTTTCTCGGCAATCAGTTCCAGCGCCCGCTCCAAGGTAATGGTGTGCGGATCGTCTTCCTTTTTCAGCGAGGCGAATTGGTCGCCGTATTTGACGTAAGCCCCAAAGCGCCCGACATTGGTGCTGATGGCTTTGCCGTCTTCGGTTTCGCCTAATTGACGTGGCAGTTTGAAGAGTTCCAAGGCTTCTTCGAGCGTTACCGTATCCAGCTTCATGCCGGGGCGTAATCCGGCGAAGACCGGCTTTTCCTCGTCGTCTTTGGTGCCGATTTGCACCATCGGCCCAAAGCGCCCTAAACGCACCGACACAGGTCTGCCACTGGCGGGATCAATGCCGATTTCGCGGGATTGCAGCACGTCGCTGCGGTTGACGCTTTCCATTTTTTCGTCAACCAGCGTGTGGAACGGTTGCCAGAACGCATCCATCACCGGAACCCAGGCTTTTTCACCCCGCGAAATTTCATCCAGCTCATTTTCCAGATTCGCGGTGAAATCGTAATCGACGTATTGGGTGAAATGCTCCGTCAAAAACCGGATCACAATGCGCCCAATGTCGGTCGGGGTGAAACGGCGGCTTTCCAGCTCGACGTATTCACGCGCCAACAGGGTGGAAATAATGCTGGCGTAGGTGGATGGTCGCCCAATGCCGTATTCTTCCAGTGCTTTCACCAAGGATGCTTCCGAGTAGCGCGGTGGCGGCTCGGTGAAATGTTGTTCGGCAGCAATGTCATGGAGGGTGACGCTTTCACCTTCTTCCAGCGGTGGCAGTGGGTTTTCCTTTTCGCTGGCACGGTCATCCAAGCCTTCCTCGTACACCAGCAAGAAACCGGCATCGCGGATGGTAGAGCCGGAAGCGCGGAAAAAACTCCCTGCGGCTGCGGTTAAATCCGCCGACACCGTATCCAGCGTGGCGTAGATCATTTGGCAGGCAACGGTGCGTTTCCAGATCAATTCGTACAGCTTGAACTGTTCTTCGTTGAGGTGGCTTTTGACCTGTTCCGGGGTGCGATATGCGGAAGTGGGGCGTACCGCTTCGTGCGCTTCTTGCGCGTTTTTGGATTTGGTTTTGTAGAAATTGGGCGTTTCCGGCAATTTATCTTGCCCGTAACGTTGTTCGATCAAGCCGCGCAATTCGCCGATGGCTTCGTTTGCCAGCGTTACCGAGTCGGTACGCATGTAGGTGATTAAACCTACCGGACCACTGCCTAAATCAATGCCTTCGTACAATTGCTGGGCAACCCGCATGGCGCGTTGGGTGGAAAACTTGAGTTTGCGCACCGCTTCTTGCTGCAAGGTCGAGGTAGTGAATGGCGGAGCGGGGTAACGCTTGCGCTGTTTTTTGTCGACTTTGCTGACTAACAGTTTGCCATTAGCCGCTTGCAATAAATGCTCGCGCACTTCGGTTGCCCGTGCTTCATTATTAATGTCGAACTGGTCGAGTTTGTGGCTATCCAGCGTGTGCAAGCGGGCGTTGAAGGCTTGCCCGTTTTTGGCATTTTGCGCAGTCATCGTCCAGTATTCTTGGCGGATGAAGCGTTCGATTTCGTCTTCACGTTCCACAATCAGGCGCAAGGCGGGGCTTTGCACCCGTCCGGCGGACAAGCTGGGTTTAATTTTGCGCCACAGCAAGGGGGAGAGGTTGAAACCGACCAGATAATCCAAAGCGCGGCGGGCTTGCTGTGCATCCACCAAGTCATAGGCAAGGTCACGCGGGTTGGCAATGGCTTCTTGCACGGCGCGTTTGGTGATTTCGTGGAAAACCACACGCTGCACGTTTTTGCCTTTGAGTGCGCCGCGTTCGTTCAATAATTCGTATAAATGCCAAGAGATGGCTTCGCCTTCGCGATCCGGGTCAGTCGCGAGGTAAAGGTTGTCAGCTTTTTTGAGCGCCCGCGCAATCGCATCGACGTGCTTTTGGTTGCGGTCGATGATTTCATAACGCATCGCGTAGCCGTTGTCGGGGTCGACAGCGCCTTCCTTGGGGATCAGGTCACGTACATGCCCGTAAGAGGCCAGTACTTCAAACCCGTTACCCAAGTACTTTTGGATGGTTTTCCCCTTGGCTGGAGATTCGACAATTACTAGGTTTTCGCTCATTTCTTATGCTTCTGGGCGACGCTGCCCGTATTTCGATTAGTCACAAGGCGGCATTTTATGCTTGTAAGCGGGGTGAAAGTAAAGTTTTGCCGCCGTAAAAAATGAAATTAGCTGTATTGCGCTTCACTGTCGCAGTGCATACATCGGCTGTATCGCACCGTTGCGATACGTGCAACATGACAATACTGTTACTATTCAGGCGAATCCGCGTAAAATTGCCTGACTTATTTTGAAGGACAGCCTTGCCATGATTGAATTACTCCCCCCGCCCAGTATTGTGCCACTGGAACACATTCTGCCTGATGAGCCGTTATTAATGATGGGCGCGGGGCCTGTACCGATTCCGCAAAAAGTCGCAGCGGCGAATTCCATTGTTATCAATCACTTGGGTGAAACCATGAGCCGCGTGATTGAACAAGTCAAGGACATGGGGCGCTATGTGTTCCAAACCGAATCCAGCCACGTCATGGGCGTGAGTGGCCCCGGTTCGGCGGCAATGGAAATGGCGGTTGCCAACCTAGTGACTCCCGGTTCACGGGTGCTGTGCATTACCAATGGTTATTTCAGTTTGCGCATGGCAGAAATGGTGCGGCGGGTGCGGGCAGAACCGACCATTTTAGAAGCTTCCCACAACGAAGGCGCGGATGTTGCCTTAGTCGAACGCGCTTTGCAGCAAGGGCAGTTTGATGTCGTTACCCTAGTGCAAGGCGAAACCTCCAACACAGTGTGCAATAAAAACCTCAACCAAATCGCCAAGCTTGCCAAACGCTACGGCTGTTTGGTGATCGTTGATGCGGTGTGCACCCTAAGCACTATGCCGCTGGCAATGGATAACTGGCAAGTGGATGCGATTATTACCGGCGGGCAAAAAGGCTTGTCGTCGATTCCGGGTGTGTCCTTGCTGGCGTTTTCTGAGGAAGCCTGGGCGAAAAAGATTGCGCCGCGCAAAGAACTGCCCTTCCACTGGTGTTTGGATGCGCAATTGGCGGATAAATTCTGGAATCAAAAATCCTACCATTACACCGCGCCGGTTTCCGGCATCCTCGCTTTGCACGAAGCTTTGCGTTTGGTGTGTGAGGAAACCTTGCCGCAACGTTTTGAGCGCCACCTGCGCTGTTCCGAAGCGCTGCAAGCGGGGATCGAAGCCATGGGTTTGCAGCTCTTGATCGACAAACCGCACCGTTTGAATTCGGTGGTGGGAATTGTGGTGCCCGATCATGTTTCTGCTGACGTGGTGCGAGCGCACATGTCGAAAGTGCATAAGGTGGAAATTTCCGGCGCGTTTGGGCTGAATATCTTGCGTATTGGGCAAATGGGCGAACAAAGCCGCGCTTACAACCTGTTCCGCACCTTGCACGCACTCGGTTCGAGTATGCGGGCAGCGGGGGCGGAACTGGATTTGCCAGCGGGGATGGCTGAAATGGAACGGGTATTGTCGGGCGAAGGTTAGGCTTTTTCCACGATAAATATCACCCCGTCTACGCCGGTAACACGTACCCGTGTGCCGGAGGGCAGATCGTCACCGCGCACTCGCCAAGCGGTGTCGCCCACGCGCATCGTGCCGCGCCCGTTAATAATCGCCTCGGTTAGGGTGTATTCCTTGCCGAGGTGACTGTGCAAACGGTTATTGAGATCGGGCGTATCGGAATGAATATTCGCTTCACTGAAGCGCGATTTACGCCAGCCAAATACGCTCACCAACGACACCAGCGCGAAAATCAGGATTTGCCCACTCAATGGCAATGACGGGATAAGCCACAAGGCGATACCGGTCACGATCGCACCAAACCCAAACCACATGACTAACATGGCAGGAATGAAGACTTCCAGCGCCATGAGCAACACGCCGAAAATCAGCCAGTGCCAGAATTCCAGTGCTAGTGTCTCCATCAGGTTTTATCCTTCATCGCTTTCCAAAGTTCATTGATGCTGCCGATGGAACCCATTAAACCACTGGTATCCAGCGGCATGAAAATGGTTTTTTGCTGGTTGGAATCGGCAAACTTGCCCAATGCTTCGACGTATTTTTGCGCGACAAAATAGTTGAGGGCTTGCACATCACCTTCCGCGACGGCTTTGGACACCATTTGCGTGGCTTTGGCTTCGGCAAGCGCTTCGCGTTCACGGGCTTCGGCACGCAGGAAGGCGGCGGTTTTCATGCCTTCGGCTTCGAGGATTTGCGCTTGCTTTTTGCCTTCGGATTCGGTGATTTGGGCACGTTTTTGGCGTTCGGCAGTCATTTGCAGGTTCATGGCGCGTACCAGTTCCTGTGGTGGCTCGATGTCTTTGATTTCGACACGCAGCACTTTGACACCCCATGCACTGGTGGCTTCGTCCACAATGGTAAGTACGCGTATGCCGATTTCATCACGCTTGCTTAACAGATGATCCAGCTCCAAACCGCCGCATACCGAACGCAAGTTGGTCATGATTAGGTTCAAAATCGCGTGTTGCAGGTTAGCCACTTCATACGAGGCTTTGGCGGGATCGAAGACTTGGTAGAACACCACCCCGTCAATATTGACGTTGGCATTGTCGGCAGTAATGACTTGTTGAGGGAGGATGTCGAGTACCTGTTCCATCATGTTCACTTTGCGCCCGACGCGGTAAATCACCGGAATAATCAATCCCAAACCGGGTTGCAGGGTGGTGACGTAACGCCCAAAGCGCTCGACGGTGTAGTTGTAACCTTGCGGCACCATTTTCACGCCCATGAAAATGAGCGCGGCGATGAAGACCAGAATGGCGATGGCAAATTCAGTCATGAATAGCTCCTTGCAGGTGCGGTGGATTTGTTGTTGGTATGCGGTATTAGTGTAGTCCTGCGAGTGGCAAAGAGCGACTGTTTCCAGATGAAGATGGGATTCTGCGTATAATCAGTGATAAGAATCACTTATTATGATACGCGTGATGTGTTAGTGTTATTGCCAATTACATAAATTCTAAGCATGTCTGCTTCGGCTTCGTGCTAGATAGCTGATAAACATTCAT